>JAFPDB010000145.1 GCA_017390085.1 Bacteroidales bacterium
GCGACTACGCCACGGAACGCATAGGCTACCTGAAAAAGGAGGTCCTAATACCTGAGGACGTGGCGGCATGGGAGGCGACGCACGGCGAGATTAAGAACTCCGGCGATTTGTTCATGTTCTGCCAAGAGACGTATAACAGGGGGCTGGAGTACGGCGGCCGCACGCTCTACCTGACGAACTATTGCGTGGAGCAGGGATGGACGCACAGGGGCCTCTCGATGGGCACCCCGCTTTTCCACACCCGCAAGACCGTGGCCCGCTACGCCCCCGAATACGCTGACTATCTCGAACAGACGTTCCCCAACCTGCGCGTCGTTGCCATCAACATAGGAGTAAGCGGCGACATCGTCGAGGGGATTTTGGACTACGCGCTCCGCATAACCCCCTCGCGCAACTACGGCAACTATTCTGAGAAATACGTGGGCGGCAGCTTCAGTTGGACGGAAAAGGAGAAATACCTCTTCACGTCGGCCAAAAACGAGACATACACCCGTCTGGACCTGAACGCGCGCCTACGGCGTGGATGGTCGATACGCACGTCGTGGGCCTACGACTTCGGCGACCTGTACCACAGCTTCGCCGCAAGAGTGGGCGTGAAGTATGAAATAGGGCTATGACGCGCAACCCTTTATGAGCCAATGAGGCTGTCTCGAAAAAGGGGCGGCCTCACTTTTTTTACAGGAAACCGCACCTCAATAAGGCATGGGGAAAAAGTCGTCGGACGGCAAATAATACACACCCAGCCTCGATACCAAACAAAGACTCGCGTATTTTCACCCAAACGTGAATTACAAGAAGCTAATCGTTGTAAAAAAGCACAAGAGCGGCGGTCGGCGATATAAAAACAACAAAATGAGCAAAAATCACACAATTTAAACGGCTTACACTTTGTTAGTTGTTTAACACTACGTACATTTGTGAGAAGAATATGACCAATGTGTGTGAAATCCATAGCAGATCATCACAACGTGTTGTAGTCTCAAAAAAAGATTTCAAACCTAAACTGATTATATGCTTACCATAAGTCAAGCCGTCGAGAAGGTAGTCAAAGTGAAACCCTTCGTGACGGAGGCTCTTTGCGAGGGGCTAATCAACATATCGTCCCTCTCGCGCCAGATACACCCCATGGTGGAGAAGCTCACGGGCAAGGAGGTGAAGCAGGGAGCCATAGTCATGGCTCTCAACCGCCTCGTGCCCAACCTCAGGGGCAACGGCGAGATGACGTACCGCAACATGATAACCTCGCTGGGCGACATAATCGTGCGCTCCGACCTCACAGACTTCACGTTCCGCAACTCGTCAACCATAATTGAGAACCACGTCAAGATGATGACCCGCCTCGTCGGCCGCCAGGACCAATTCTACACCATGGTCCGCGGCGTCTTCGAGTCGACGCTCGTCGTCGGCGCGGAGATATGCCCCCTCGTCGACGAGATTTTCAAGAATGAAGAGTGCTCGTACCGCAACTCGAACCTCTCGGCCATAACCCTCAAACTCTCCACGGGCAACGTCCACTTCGTGGGGTTCTACTATCAGATACTCAAATTCATAGCGTGGGAGGGCATCAACGTCAAGGAGGTAATCTCCACAACCAACGAGTTTACGATCATCGTCGCCGAAGAGGACGTGGACGCCGCCTTCGCAATCCTTAAGAATCTCAAACAGAGCGGCAAGGTTATAGAATGAGGCCAAGCCAAATGCTTCACGACGCCATGACGCTATGCCGTGGCGCAATTGTCGGCATATTGCGCGTCGCCATGGTCTTGACCGCCATGACAGCCGCGCCGTCCGATGCCGCCGCGCAGCAGAAAATAGCTCCGCGCGGGGGCGGCAACGCGCAGAAATCCGGCGGCAACGCCAAGAACGCCCAGGCCACCATCCTCCCCCACGTCAAGGCCTGGCGGATGGCCGACGACTACACCCTGGCCGACTCCATCGTCGTCGACACACTCCTGCCCGAGCACCAGGTCCACAACCCCATCTGGCGGCAAAGCCCCGCCAACGTCACGCTCGGCAACCTCGGGTCGCCAAGCATAGCGACATTCTACCCCGCAATGAGGCGCGACGAGGGCAACGTCTTCTACAACACCCTGCTGCCCATAACCCTCGACCCCGAAGACTTCACCTTCTACAACACCAAGACCCCCTACGCCAACCTGACCTACCAAAAGGGCATCCCCAAAGCCCGTCGCGAAGAGTTCTTCTCAGCCCTCTTCACCCAAAACATCAACAGCAAGGCCAACATCGGCGCAAAACTCGACATCAACGCCTCCATCGGCCGATTCCAAGCCATGAGCGCCTACAACAGCAAGTTCGGCTTCTGGCTCTCGGTGGACGGCGACATCTACAAGACGCAACTGCAGGCCTGGTATCAGAAATTCGAGATTGAGGAAAACGGCGGCATCACGAACGACAGCATCGTCCTGACCCCCGAACTCTACGACTACGACAAGGCAGAGGACTACCCCGTCCGCTTCATGGACGCGCAAAACCGCCTGGCCACGTACCGCCTCCTATGGTCCAACAGCCTCGACATAGGCTACGTGACGCGGACCGAGGGCGACAGCGTCGAGTATGACGTCCCCGTGGCGACGGCATTCTACAAATTCTACATCGACAAGTCACACCACGAGTTTACGATAGACGACCTTACGGCCTACGACGACGGGACGTTCACCACGATACTTGACGACCCGTCGTCGACCCACGACAGCCGCAAGTACATGCTGATCAGCAACATGTTCCAGCTCAAGTTGAACGAGGAGTTCAACAGCGCGCTCCGCTTCGGCCTGCGCCTCTTCATTGGGAACGACTTCCGCCAGTATTACTGGGACGACTCGACAAAAGTGGAGGTGGACATCGACACCGAAGAGGCCAGCCTCGTCTACCGGCGCAAGAAGCGCAACAACTCCAGCACCTACATGGGCGGCCAGATTTTCAAGAACATTGGCGACCACCTTCGCTGGAACGCCGGCATCAAATACACCTTCATCGGCTACAACGCCGGCGACGTCACGGCCAACGGGCGTCTGGACCTGACCATCGGCACAGGCAAGTGGTCCACCGACGTATGGGCCAAAGCCCGCGTCCAACTCCGCACGCCGTCGCTCTGGGAGGACGAGTTCCACTCCAACCACTACGCCTGGGGCAACACCATTGCCGACCGCGGGAGCCTGACCAACGAGAAGAACGTCGACATCATGGGCGGAATACGCGTCCCGGCCCTCGGGATCGACGTGAGCGCGTTCAGCGCGGCACTGACCGACCGCGTCTACTTCGACGCCCAAGGCACCCCCCGGCAAGCGGGCGACGTGCAGGTTTTCGGCCTCTACGCCCGCGCCCACCTGCACCAGAGCCACACGAATTTCAACTCCATAATACGCATAGCGGCCCAGAAGACCTCCGACTCCGAAGTCCTGCCGCTGCCAGGGTTCGCCATCTACGCCACTTCGTATTGGGAAAGGCTCTTCTTCGGCGTGCTTCTCACGCAAATCGGCTTCGACGTCCACTACAACACGCGATACTACACCCCCGCCTACAACCCGGCCATAATGCAGTTCGTGCCGCAACACGAGAGGGAGATAGGCAACTACGCCTATTTCGACCCCTTCCTGAATTTCCACCTAAAAAAAATCAGGGCCTACGTCAAGATGGAGCACATCAACAACTTGTGGGGCTCGGACGACCACTTCAACACCATCCACTACCCCGCCAACCCTCAAACATTCAAATTCGGCCTGTCCTGGAATTTCTACGACTGATGGAGACAGACATCCTGAAAAGCCAAATAGAGACCCTCAACCCCGCGCAGAAAGAGGCCGTGACGGCCCCCGACGGGCCCATGCTCGTCATAGCCGGGGCTGGCTCGGGCAAGACGAGAGTCCTCACCATGAGGATCGCCTACCTCATCGCCCAAGGCGTAAGACCCTACAACATCCTGGCCCTGACCTTCACCAATAAGGCGGCGGCCGAGATGAAGGAGCGCATTTCCAACCTCGTCGGCGACAACGCGAGCCACCTGTGGATGGGCACATTCCAC
>JAFPDB010000015.1 GCA_017390085.1 Bacteroidales bacterium
AGTTAGGGCCGGCGATACGGCGTGACGCGCATCGGCTGCGACGACGCAGGTGCGGTAGCGGTCGCGCTCCCGGCCTTCGAAATAGATGGTGAGCTTGCGGGCGTCGGAGATTGTTCCGAAACTCGTCTCCCTGTCGGTGGGCGTGAAGCTATATGTGTTTTGGGCGTAATAGACGAGAATGCCGATGTTGGTGCGTTGCGAGGGGGCGATAGTCCAGTAGGTCTGGACGTCGAAAAACTTGGGGGCGTAGTCGCCCTTGGTGTCGAGCGTCCCGAAGAGGTATTGGTTGGTCTTGTATCTGAGCCCCGTGATGTGGGTCAGCCGCCCACTGGCGACCGCTCCCTCGGCATGGACTTGCGCGCCGAGCAGGCTCACTTTCGCACCGGCATGGAAAGCGTCGGGGTGCTTGTAGCGGACGTCGAGGACGGATGAGAGCTTGTCGCCATATGATGCGTCGAAGCCCCCCGCCGAGAAGCTCGCCTCGTCGACCATGTCGGGATTGACGAAGCTCAACCCCTCTTGCTCGCCCGACCTTATGAGGAAGGGGCGGTAAATCTCTATTCCGTTGACATAGACGAGGTTCTCGTCGAAACTTCCGCCCCTGACGCGGTATTGGCTGCTGAGCTCGCTATTGCTCGTGACGCCCATCTGGCTTTTGAGGACGGCCTCGATGCCAGCGTCGGCGCTGACAATCTGGGCAGCCACTCCGGCATCGATTTTCTCGAAAGAGGCCTCGGTCTTCCGCCCTACGACTCGCACCTCCCGCCCCTCGACATCCTGGGCTCGAATGACTATCCGGAGCGAGCGCGAGGCCTCGGGTATGGCTATGGTGTCGGGACGGAAACCGAGGCAGCGTACGACGACGCGCGCGGGGTAGCTGCCAGAATAGCGGATGGCAAACGACCCGTCGGGGCGTGAGACAGCGCCCGTGAGGGTCGACAACTCCATTATCGTGGCCCCCTCGACGGGGGTGCCGAGACCGTCGACAATACGGCCCGCAAAACCTTGCGCCGCGGCTTGAATCGTGACGACGAGCAGCGCGGCCAGCGCCATAAGGGACTTAATTTTCATACTCTTGCGAAGATATGAAAAATGGGGTTGCGCGAGACGGAGAAAGTACGGTGGCGCATAAGTGGAAAGCCGTCATGTCGGCGCTGAAGAAAGCGCGTCGACATGACGGGATGGATGATTTGCCCAGCGGCGAGGGGCTGACGTTTTTAGAAATTCAGGTCTACTCCAATGCCAAAGGCCTTGTTGGTGCGGGTGAAGGAGTCGGCTCCCGCAAGCGCGCCTTTGCTGACGAGGGCCGAAGCGGCATCGGCTCCGGCCATAGCGCCAATCATCTGAGAGAGATTGCCGTAGTCGTTGGTCGTCTTGTCGTAGGTCTTGTAGTTGGTCTGGAAATAAGCGATGTTGATTTTGACGTGGTCGCCGACTCGGATTCCGGCTCCGCAACCTATGGTGTAGGAGCTTGTGCTGAAACTGATGTCGCTCATGTACTCGTCGGTGAACTGATAGTTCGTGCTCTGGAATCCTACGCTGAGCTGGAGGCGGTCGCAAACGTCGTAGTCGATTCCGGCGAGGAACTCGTTGGTGCCGCCGTCGAGGAGCTTCTGCCTGTCGCCGTAGGCTTGGGCTTCCTTGTCGAAGAAGTGGTGATAGCCCGCGGAAATGCGGACCTGCTTAATTATCTGCCATGCGGCGCCGACGGTCAGGAGGGCGGGGCTGTCTTCGCGGACGTGGGCGCCGTCGGCGTACTTGGCGAGGGCCGAAATGTTGTTTGCGCTCTCGCTGTTGGCGGAGACGTTCTCGAGGTCCATCTTGGTGCGGAAATCGTATTTGACGGCAAAGTCGAGATGCCAGACTCGCGCGTGTAGTCCGATTGTTGGCGCTGCCCCGAAGCCCGTCTGGTCACAATTGAGTGTGATGTCGGTCGTGGCCTTTGCGAGGGCGCCGGCGGTGCGCGCGGAGGCTGAGTATTGTTGGGCCATGGCATCGTATTGGGCGGCAGTGGCGGCGTCGCCCGCGGCGGCGTACTGCTCGGCGGCAGCGGAACATTGCGACGCGGCGATGACGGCTTTCTGGCTGAGGGCGTCGAAATAGTTGGCCGCCTCGACGACCTGGCCGTCGGCTTCGACCCTGATGTCGCGCAGGTAGCCGTGGTAGTTGGCGGAGCCGTAGGTGAGGCGCACTCCCGCGTAGGCTGAGAGCCAATCGGTTATGCGGTATGCGGAGCCGAGCTGGAGGCCGAAATAGTATTGGCGGCCCTTGAGATAGCTATCGTGGTCGTAGCCCGTGATGTTGAGACCGAGATTCGACGCGAGCATTGGTATGAGGCTGACAACGCTCTCGAAGGAGCCGAGCCCCTCGTCGAAGATGCATTTGCCTCCGCCACCCGTGACAGCGAAACCGGCTTGGAATGACCATTTGCCCCGGTTGATGGCGGCCTGCACGGAGGGGACGACGGGGGCGTTGGCCTCGCCCTCAAACTTCTTGGTGGTCTGGCCGTCGTTGTCGACCCCGAACTTGAAGCCCCCGAAAGTAGAGGTTACGGTGCGCGTCTGCCAGGCGCTCTGGAGGTTGAAAGAGAGGTGGATTCCCTCGGGCAGGAGGGCAACGCCGGCGGGGTTGCTATAAACGCCGTCGATGCCAATCGCGGCATCGCGGCTCGGGTTTCGGAGGAACGCGACGTTCTGGTTGGTGTTGGTAAGGATTCCGCCTGCGACGGCGGTTGTGGCGGAAAGAGCCACAGCAACTGCGGCGGATAGGGTGCGCTTCATTTGTTTTACGGAAATGAGAATATTTTGGCGCGAAGTTATGGCAATATATTAGAATTGGTTCATAAAGAGTGTGGTAAAATAGTAATATTTTATTGGGAATTGGTAAATGATGGGGCTGAAAAGAAAAGCCCCCTGTTTCGCAATGAAACGGGGGGTGAAGTTTTCGGTCGGTTGTGTAGACCTTTCCCTTATGGCCGAGCTGGCGGGTATTATTAATGGAGTTGGTCGTCAGGCGAGCTTTCGGCGTCGGAAGCCGAGGGCGCGGGCGACAGGCTTGGATGGCCATGTGGTGACGAGTATGTTCATCTTGCGGGCGGCGTCGTTGTAGCGGATGATGTTGGCGACGACTTTCTCGTCTTTGGATATTTCCTTGGCCACGGAAGAGAACTCGCCAGTTTTATTAATCGGATAGGCGGAGCAGGCAGATAAGACGCAACGGCGGACTTGCTCGATGGCTTTGCCGTCGCCGTTGAGGAGGGCAGGCCTGTCGAGCGAGTCATTTTTGACGTCGTTGATGGCGGACTGGAGGGCTACTCCCTCGTCGGGGGCGTACTTGAAGATTTCGATAACGAGGCTCTGCATGGCCTCCCAGTGCGATTGGAACTGTAGGGAAAGTGTCCGCATGGCGCTATTGCAGGTGTCGTCGAGCCTCATGAGCCGGCATTGGAGCGCGTAGGCGTAGATGCCAAGCAGGAGAATTAAAACAATGATAAACAGAGCAAATGTCAGCAAACTGTCCATGTCTGCGATTAGTTTAGTGTGGTATGCAGAACTAAATTAGTCCCGAACAGTTAGACTGGGAAATGAAAGGACCACTTTTTTACGAACTGGTTGATTTTTTTGACGAACTACTTCTTTTGCTGCGCAACACAGTGACGAAACGGATGAATTTATTGACGAACGACCAGACTTAGTGAGAGCTGGACAGGGGGGGGAACGCGACTATATGCCAAATGATTACACTGACAAGAAGCGGCGAACAGTTCGGTAGAAGTATTCGTGTCAGCGAAGGCGAATGGTTGGGAGGCGCCCCCACCCTATCCTATCGAACGCTTCCGCATGAAAAGGGGGGAGCGTCATTGCGCAAAAAGAAGAAACCCCGCTCTCGAGTTTGGGCTCGAGGGCGGGGCTTGATGATGCGTTATTCCGCGGATGGGGCGAAAAATGTGTCAGTCCATGACGAGCGCGGAGGCGCCGACTATGGCCGCGTCGCCACGCTTGAGGGCGGAGGGGAGTATCTTACACTTGCCCTTAAAGATGGTGAGGAGGTATTTGTCGAGGTTCTTGCGGATGGGGTCGAAGATGAGGTCTCCTGCCGCGGTGGGGCCGCCAAAGAGGAAGACTGCCTCTGGGCTGGTGTGGTGGATTGTGTCGGCTATGCCTTGGGCGAGGTAGTCGCCAGTCTTCTCGAAGACCATGAGCGCGATTTTGTCTCCCTTGATGGCTGCGTCGTAGATGTCTTTGCTCTCGAGGTCGGCAAAGGACTTGGAGGCGAGGATGCTGTCGGTGGCGTTGTATTCGGCGAGGAGCTCAAATGCCGTGCGTTTCATGCCGGTGGCGGAGCAGTAGGCCTCGAGGTGGCCACGGATTCCGCAGCCGCAAAGTCTTCCGCCGGGGACGAGCATGGTGTGTCCGCACTCGCCGGCGAAGCCGTCGTGTCCGTAGACGAGCTTGCCGTCGACGACGAGGCCGGAGCCTACGCCGGTGCCGAGGGTGTACATGACGAACTCTTTCATTCCCTTGGCTCCTCCGTAGACCATCTCTCCCATTGTGGCGGCGTTGGCGTCGTTGGTCATGATGATTTTGGGCATGTCGGGGAACTGGGCCTTGAGCATATCGACGAGCGGCACGACGCCTTTGAAGGAGAGGTTTGGCGCGTATTCGATAGTGCCTTTATAGTAGTTGGCGTTAGGGGCTCCGAGACCGATTCCGGCGAAAGTGACGTCGGGGTTGAGCTTGGTGACGTCTGAGATGAGGTCCCTGATGGTTTTGCTCATCTCTGCCACGTAGAGGTCGGCATCGCCGTGCTTAGGTGTTGAGATGTTGGCTTTGACGAGGACGTTGCCTTCGGCATCTACGACTCCGATTGCGGTGTTCGTACCTCCGATGTCGACACCAAGGGAAACTGTTTTTTTCGTGTTATCTGTCATTATTTTGCTTTATGTCTTGTTGGGATTAATGGGGGCGAAGATTGTGTCGGGCGAGGGCGGACCTGTCAGCCCGTTTTGTTACAAAGATAGCAAAAATGAGAAGAAAAGTTAGCCGGCGGAGGGCGTGATTGTAGGAATTAGTGTGGCATAAGGAGGGGAAAAAATCGCAAAGCGGCGCATGGACCGCATTGGCCCATACGCCGCGAGAATGCGCGGTGGCATTTTGGGCAGCCGCCTTATTGTTTGTCGGTCTTGACGTAATAGGCCCAACCGGAGCCTGAGCAGGCGGTGGTGAAGCCGTCGGGGACGGTCGTCGGGGCTTTGTCGCCAATGCGGCAGATGAGTTCGCCGCGTCGGCCGATGGCGCGGGCCTCGTAGTATGTGGAGACGTCGGAGACGGTGACCTCGCTCTTGTTGGTGAGGCCGACTGATTTGCGCGCGGCGATCATGTTTTCGATGGCAGTCTTGCAGTTCTTGTCTTGCCAGTGCGGCCAGAAGACGCAAGGCACTCCGGCGGCTGAGAAGATGAATGCGTAGGCGTGGGTGACGTTGCCGGTGTACTTGCTTTCGTCGCGGTAGGTGTCGTGGTTGTCGACGAAGGTGACAGCGTAGGCATCGGTCTTGCTGTGGTGGATAAGTCCGGCGGGCCGCCTTACTTTGTCGTCGAGGTTTTTCCAGCTCATGCTTGCGTAGTTCTTCTTGGCGAGGCCGTTGTTGAGGGCGTCGTACTTCGAGGGGAAGTCGAAGGCCATGCTCTTGTAGCCGGTTGCCTGGAGCCAAGATTTGACTACGTCGTAGCTACCGTCCCAAAGCTCGCCGACGGAGAGGTAGGGGTTGGTGGCGTCGTTGTAGATGCCGACGTACTTGCCTGCGTAGCCTATGCAGAAGTCGTAGCGCCATCCGTCGTAGCCGAACTCGCCTTTGAGCCAGTTGAGGTAGGC
>JAFPDB010000146.1 GCA_017390085.1 Bacteroidales bacterium
CTTTGGCGAAGCCGTTGAGGTGCATGTAGACGGTGGTGTAGACGCTGTTGTGCTTGATTTTGACGAAGTTGCCGCCGCCCTTCTTGTCGTATCCCTTGGCGACGATTTTGCCGTCGCCGAGAGCCACTACGGGGGTTCCTTTGGGCGCGGCATAGTCGACGCCATGGTGCGGTCGGCGGATTTTGAGGACGGGGTGCAGGCGCGAATTGCTGAAGCGGCTCGAGATGCGGCTGAAGTGCAGCGGCGCCTTGAGGAACGCCCTTCGGAGGCTGTTGCCTTTGAGGTCGTAGTAGCCCGCTATGCTGTCGCCAACGTGGCGGAAGGCGTAGCTCTTCTTGCCGCTGGCCGAGATGTAGACGGCCGCCGTGATGGGCCCGGAGCCTACGACCTCGCCCGACGCTACGCGCTCGTCGTATATGATTCCGAACTTGTCGCCCTTGCCGAGGCCGAAGAAGTCGACGGTCCAAGCGAAGACGTCGGACAAGTCGAGCGCCACCTGCGGGTCTATGCCCTGGTCCGAGAGGGCGTTCCAAAGGCTCGTGTTTATCGATGCGGCGACGGCTCTGCGGCGCGTCGTGACGCTGACCTGATGATAGGCTACGGTGACGCTGTCGGCGAATGAGCAGGTGACGTAGCTCGTGGGCGAGATTTCGTAGACGAAGTGGAGCAACCGTGTTGGCGCGGCGGTGTCGGCCGAATGGAAGAAGTAGCACGTCTGGCCGGCCTTCATGTGGCGGAAGTCGAAGAGCGGCATGGCCTTGTCGTAGGCGGCGATGGCCGTGGCGTAGGGCAGCCCCGCACCCGTGAGAATCTGGGAGATCATCTGGCCTTGGCGGACTGTGGCCTTCTCGACGAAGAAGGAGTCGACGGGCAAGCCGTAGAGCAGTTCGGGTTCGACGGCCGTGGTGTCGGCGGCTTGGCACGGGGTGTCTGTCGTCGTTGGGCGGCAGGCTGTCGGGAAGAGGGTCAGCAGCGCGGCCGCCGCTGCGAGGAGTGTGTTGATTAGTTTCGTTGTAGGTTGTGCGCTGGTCATTTTCATCTTCTGGGGGGGGGAGATTCTCAGCTTAGGAGGGTTCCGGGTTTGAGCCTCACTTGCATGGCTATTGTCGTCGAGTTGTCGCACGTCACGGCCCTGGCCTTGGCGCGTAGGCTGTCAATTGTCTCTCCACGGGCCATGAGCGGCCAGCAGTTGCTGCATATGCATGAGACTGACCGATAGTCTGGCACGCCTTTGGAGAGGCTTTTGCGTGTCGTGGCCATGAAATGGACAATGGGCCGGAAGTCGAGCTTCTCGTAGACGTAGTCGAAGTCGATGCCGCAGATGTCGCATTTGTGATGGTATCTGTTGTAGGCGAAGGGGTAGACGCTCAGCGAGAACGACATTTCGCCCGGATTGGCGAATATGGTCACGGCCTTGGGGCGTCGGGGTTTCTTCTCCGCGCCTGTCGGGATGATGGTGTCGTAGTGGGCGAGGATGTAGTCCATCCAGAGGTAGACGACCTTCATAATCGCGTTATCGGGTACTTGGACGAGAGTGTCGAGGTGTAGCCAATCGACGTCGGGCATGACGTCGGCCAGGGCTTCTGGTTTGAGGACGTCGTAGCGGTCGGCGTCGAACATGTAGACCGGGCGTATGGATGCGCGCCCTCCATCATTGTGACCTGGTTCGATCATCGGAAAGAGGATGACCCCCACCATGGCCACGCCTTTTATGAGGCCTTCGGGCGTTCGTCGCAAGACGAAGAGCAGGTCGCCTACCGTGGCCTGTAACGTCTGGTGGAAAAGCCAGGGGTAGATTTGCGGCTCGTCATGATTTTTTCGAAAAGCCTCTTTGATGGAGTCGGTAATTGTCTGGAGGTTTTCGGGCTCGTCTTCCGGACACCACGGAACGAAAAAAGCATTCATATCTCCAAAATTACATCTATCGGCGGAAAGTTGGAAACGAGGCGTGGCTGAAAGGGTGAAAAAAAAAGACTCTCGCATCCATTGTCGCCAAGACGGCGTGAGAATTCCCGACCCGGGTTTTGGCAAAAGTGGGGACAATCTCCGCACGGCATCGGAAGAGGCCTTGGGGCGAGGCCGCGAACTGCACGGCAAGAAAAGTACACCCCGCCATCTTTCCTGTCGCAGGTCCGATGTCGGGGTTGTACCACTCACTAATCAAAAACCAAACTATCGCTAATGTTGCCTGTTGTGATTATCTGCGGGCTTAATAAGACATTATGAATTGGTGCAGGGGAAGTTGGAGACACTTAATATTGCTGTTCGATATTCCAGACGAAAGCCCTGATGCCGTTCTCTTTGTTGATGTTATCGAGTTTCTCGATATACTTGAGAAGTACGGGGACGACGTCGTCTTCGACGACTGTGATGACGGAGCTGTTCATCTCGGGCCAAGCGTGGCTGGCCATACGGGGTTCGCCACCGTTGGTGCCTCGTCCGTAGACGAGGGGGAACTTTGTGTAGCCTGTGATCTTGAGCTGGTCGAAGACGTAGGCCAGACGCTCCGTCAGGGCTTGGTTGTATATAATGAATACTGACTTCATGTCCTACTGGGTATGAATTAGAGGTTTAGTTCTTCTTCTCGAGGCGGGCGCGGGTGCTTGCCGGCAGGTCGCGCTCGGGGTCGAAGTCGCTCATGAACTTGTATTGCTTGCGCTCCGCGGCTGTCTTGTTGCGGTTGCCGCTCTTGTTGACGGCCGCATAGACGGCGGGCACGATGAGCATGGTGATGATTGTCGAGAAAATCATGCCTCCGATGACGGCGACACCCATGGGC
Organism: Bacteroidales bacterium; assembly: GCA_017390085.1. Taxonomy (GTDB): domain Bacteria; phylum Bacteroidota; class Bacteroidia; order Bacteroidales; family Marinilabiliaceae; genus W3P20-009. The sequence continues at coordinate 2,780 of JAFPDB010000146.1, forward strand.
TGCCAAGTCTCAGAACCCTCGCTCGTGGAGAGAGCCATGGGGAGCATGCCGAGCATTGTCGTGAACGATGTCATGAGTACGGGGCGGAGACGGCTGCGGCAGCTGAGGGCAACGGCCTCGTAGAGCTCGATTCCACGTTCGCGCATGAGGTTGATGTAGTCGATCAGCACGATGCCGTTCTTCGTAACGATGCCTATGAGCATCATGGCGCCAAGAGCCGCGACGACAGAAAGGTTGACGTTGCAGATGAGCAGCGCAAGCACGACGCCCGTGAAGGCGAACGGGATGGCGAGCATGATGATTGCGGGCTCGATGAAGCTCTCAAACTCCGCGGCCATGACGAGGTAGACGAGCAGGAGCGAGAGGACGACAAGCATCGCGAGTGCGCCGAACGACTCTTGCTGGTCTTCGTAGGCGCCACCGATGTAGAGCGTGTATTCCGAGGGGATTTCCATCGTGCTGATGACGTCCTTGGCGGCGTTGGCGATGTCGCCCATGGCGAAACCGGCTGCCGGGGTGATGCTGACTTTGAGCATACGCTGCTTGCTCTTGCGCTCGATGGATGGTGGCGCGTAGCCCTCGGTCAGTTTGCCGAGCTCTTTGAGGCGCACTTTCTGGCCATAGGCGTCGGTGATGAGCATATTCTCGATGTCGGCAATCTTGGAGCGGTATTTCTCCTCGAGGCGTACAATGATGTCGTACTCGTCGCCGGCGTCCTTGAATTTGGACTGGCGGAAGCCGTAGACGTAGTAGCGTAGCAGTGAGCCGACGCCGGCCGTCGTCAGGCCATGGCGGGCTAGTTTCTCACGGTCGAGGTGGAGCTGAAGCTCTGTCTGGTCGTCGCCGCGGGAGATGAGGACGTCCTCGGCTCCCGGCACGTTTTTGAGCTTCGCCTTTAGTTCCTGGGCCACTCGGCCAGTGCCGTCGAAGTCGTGACCGAAGACCTCGATGTCGACGGTGTTGCCCGTGGCGCCGCTCTGTCCGAATTCCACTTCGTAGTCGAGGATTTCGGGGAACTCGTTGAGAATCTTACGGACGTCGTCGCCAATGACGAAGACGGAGCGGGTGCGGTCTTTGAGGTCGACGGTTCGTATTCTCATGTTGAAGATATTGTTGCCCGTCTCGTTCATCATCGAGGCGAAAGACGCCTCTTCCTCCGATCCGTAGGAGACGGTCATGATCCTGACCTCGGGGATGCGGGAGCGGATCGCAGAGTCGACCTTCATGGCGATGTCCTTGGTCACCTCGACTCGCTGGCCCTGTTGCATCTTGGCGTAGACGCTGAGGGAGTTCTGGTCGTTCTGGGGGAAGAACTCGGTGTGGAGGAATGGCGTGAGGAAGATGGATCCTATGAAGAGGGCTATCATGGAGGCGACAGTAATGGTCTTGTGGCAGAGCACCCAGCGGATGAGCCTCTCGTAGAAAGCGTCGAGCTTGACGAGCCACTTCTGGCTCCAGTTGTAGAAGCTGAAGCGCTTGGACTTGGAGTCCTCCTCCTTGTCGCGGAGCTTGAGGAACTTGGAGCAGAGCATAGGCGTGAGGGAGATGGCCGTGAGGGTCGATGTCGTCACGCATATGCATATAATCCAGCCGAGCGGCTCGAAGAAGATGCCCATGATGCCGGGGATCATGGTGAGGGGGAAGAAGACGGCAATGGTGACGAGGGTCGTAACGATGACGGAGGTCCAGACCTCGTTAGTTCCGTACTTAGCAGCCTCCTTAGGACGCGAGCCGCGGTCTACGTGCTTCGTGACGTTCTCCAAGACGACGATGGCGTCGTCGACGACCATACCGATGGCGATGGAGAGCGACATGAGGGTGATAGTGTTGAGCGAGCCGTCGCTCACCGCCAAGTAGATGAAGGCGACGATGAGGGAGATAGGGATCGTCAGGGCGATGACGAACGTCGAACGCCAACGGCCGAGGAAGACGAAGACGACGATGACGACGAAGAGAAGAGCGTAGAAGAGCGTCTCTTTGAGGTTGTTGATGGCCTTGATGATGAAGTCCGAGTTGTCGGATATCATCTCAAACTTGATGTCGGAAGGGAGTGTGGCCTGCGCCTTCTCAATCTCGGCGCGCGCTTCAGCCGCCACGGCGACGGCGTTGGCGTCGGACTGTTTGGTGACGAGCAGGATGCATCCGTCTTCGCGGTTGACCTGCGTCTCCATGGTGATGTCTTTGAGCGTATCGCGGACCAGCGCGATGTCGGAGAGCTTGACTGTCTTGTCGTTTCCGAGCGAGATGGAGATGTCCTTAATCTCGTCGCTCTCCTCAAATTCGCCCTCGACGCGAAGCGAGTAGTCCTCAATGCCGACCTTGACGTTGCCGGACGAAACGTCTTTGTTCTCGGCAAGGATGGCGTTGCCTATCTGGCTGAGGGTCAGGTTGTAGGCGTCGAGCTTATTGGGGTCGAGGTCGACGTAGACGACGCGCTCGGCGATGCCCGACGCGTAGGCCGATGCCACTCCGTCGACACGGTTGAGGCTCATGATGACTTTGTCGTCAAGAATCTTGTAGAGGCCGGAGTATGATTGCTTTGCGGTGACGGCGTAGACGAGGGTCGGCATCATGGAGGTTGAGATTCTCATGATTGTCGGGCGGTCCATGTCGTCGGGCAAGTTGTTCATTGCCTTATCGACAGCGTCGCGCACGTCGTTCGATGCGTTGTCAAGGTCAATGCCCCACTCGAACTCGAGGGTTACGACAGAGAGGTTGTCATACGATTCTGAGGAGAGTTCTTTGAGGTCGTCTACCGAGTTGAGCTGGTCCTCTAACTGCTTGGTGACGTTCTGCTCAATATCCGTGGCGTTCGCTCCTGGGTATGTGGCCATGACCGTGATGTACGGAGGGTCCATCTTCGGATACTGGTCAATGGGGAGCGTTATATAGCTGTAGACACCGACAACGATGATGGCCACGAATACCATCAAAGTCGATATCGGCTTTTCTACGGCGGTTGTGAATATGCTCATCTTGAATTAAGTTGTTAACCTTTGGTTGGTGACTACTCCTTTATGTTGAGCTTGCGTCCGTCAACGAGCTTGGCCTGACCTGTCGTAACGATAAGGTCGCCCTCTTCGATGTTGCCGTCAAGGGGCTGAATCTCAACCTTGTCGTCATATCGGTTGACTATCTTGACGCTGACACGCTTTGCCACGCCGTCTTTTGCAAGGAAGACGTAACGGTCGTTGGAGCCCTGTACTTTAAGGACTGCGATGGACTGGACGAGAATTGACCTCGACTTGCCAGTGGCGAAGGAGACGGTGCCATACATACCCGGCTTCAGCTCGTCCTTGGAGTTCTCAAAAATTAGCTCGACGGAGAATGTGCGGGTCTTGGCGTCGATGCTGGGGTAGACAATGTTGACGCGGCCAGGGAAAGAGCGGCCGTTGCCATAGACGTCGGTCTTGAGCGATACGCTCATGCCCTTCTTGACCTCAAGGTAATACTGCTCGGAGATGTTGACAATTGCCTTGATGGGGTTGGTCTCCTCAATGGAGATGATAGAAGGCTTTGCTGCGCCGCCCAATGCGCCGCCCATGTAGAGCTCACCCTCTTCCATGTATTTGCCCGTTACGACACCGTTGAAGGGTGCAACGAGGCGGGTGTTCTCCTTCAGGTTGGCAATTGCCGTCTTGGCAACTTCGTATTGGGTCACAACTTGGTCGTAGTTCTGTTGGGAGATGGACCCCGTCTCCATGAGCTTGACGGCGCGGTTGTACTCGGTCTCAATATTCTTGAGCTGCAACTCTTGCTGAGTCAGCGTGTTGGCATCCATCTCGACGAGGAGCTGACCCTTGTGGATGCGGTCGCCTACCTCAACGTAGATTTTTTTGATTCGTGTGCCAGTGAGGCTCGGAGCGTAATAGACCTGCTCATTGGCCTCAAGGTTTGCGGTGTACTCAATTGAGCGCTCAACGTCTTGTACGCGCAGCGTGTCAACTCTTACGAGGACGCTTTCGTCTACGACTTCCGTGGTCGTTTTCTCGCCGCACGATGTCATAACCTGCGCTGCCACTACGGAGAGCGACGTGAGCATGAAAATCTTTTTCATCTGAACTATCTTGTTTTTGCGTTTTTCGTTTTTGGAGTAACCTTGTTAGAGCAGGTTGTAGAGCTTCAGCAGCTTGGTCTGCGCCATCAGGAGGTCGAGGCTGGCGCTGGCGTAGCTCGTCTCGGCTTGGAGGTAGTTGGTGTTGGCCTGCGTAAGGTCGAGGCTCGAGAGGGCTCCCTGGTTATACTTGTTCTTGTAGTTTTGCAGTACTCGCCTTGCCACTTCGAGGTTGTTCTTTTGCAGCTCGTAGGCGTCGATGGCCGTCTGGAGGTCGAAGGCGTACTGTTCGGCGTTTTGGGCGAGATTGTCCTCGAGCAGCGAGATGTTGGTCTCGGTCTTCTGGAGGTCGTATTGCGCTTGCTTGACCTGCGAGTGGCGGTTGAAGCCCGAGAAGATGGGTATCGTGAGCTGGAGGTTGCCGACGTGGTCGAAGTTCATGAACTCCTCGCCCGTGATGGGCTTGGAGAATTGGTAGGCGGCCGTGAGGGTCGGGATGTAGGCGAACTTGCGGAGCTTGACGGTCTGCTCGCCAACTTCTTTGCTGATGACAAGTTGCTGGTACTGGACGTTCTGGGATATGTCGAGCTTGGCGGTGTCGACTCCCGAGTTGGCGTCGAGAACTTGGGCGAGCGTCTGGGCGGGCTTTATCTTAGTGTTTATGTCGATTCCCATCTGGAGGACGAGGAGCCTCTTTGTCGTCTCGAGGCTGCGCTGTAGGGAGAGGATCGAGTTTTGAAGCGTCGTGACGTTGATGTTGATTTGGTCGACGTCGGTCTGCTCGACGGTTCCAACCTCGTAGCAACGCGCGGTGTGGTTGGCGATGTCTTGCATATCCTTCAGGTTGTCGTTGAGAATGGCGATGTTGCGCTCGTAGACAAGGATTGCGAAGTAGGTGTCGGCCACGTTGGCCTTGATGTCGAGCTCGGTCTGGGCCACTGTCACGTCGGTCAGCCTTTGGGCTATTTTGGCCACTTTGACCGAAGCTATTTGCTGCATGGCGAAGGTCCAGCTCGCGGTGGCCGTGAAGGTGAGCGAATTGGGCATGCTCATGGCCATCCCGCCGAAGTCCAGTTCCTTGTTGAAGTAGGTGGTTCCTTTGAGCGTCGCGTCTACTTGCGGCAGGCCTTGCGAGCGGGCCTCGCGGACTTTCTGATAGTAGATCTGTTTGTCTATCGAACTGGCTTGAAGTTGTTTGTTGTGTTGGAGGGCGTTGCTGATCGCCGTTTGGAGGTCGATGCTGACCGTGTCTCCGCCTTGCGCCATGGTCGGCGCCGAGATCGAGAGCGCCATGGCCATAAGAGCTGGAATTAGTTTCATCAGGAATCTATCTTTGCGTTTTGTGTTGTCTTGTTGATTGAGTCTACCTGCTCGTCAATGAGGCGGACTCCTTTGTCTGTAGCCATCCCGCGCAGGAATATCAAGGAAAAGTGTTTGATGACGTAGGGGACTTCGCACCCTCTCGCCTCGGCTATCTTGCGCATCATGCCTTTGCTGTGTTCGTGGAAGAGAAGCACGGAGATGAGTGTGGAGTCGACGTCTTCGCGCAGGATTCCTTTTCTTTTCCCTTCCTCTATCAGAGCCGTTATCCGGGCTTTCATCCCGTCCAATTTGGACGTCACTGCTTCGTTGACGTGGACGTAGTTGAGGCGCTCGATGTCTTCGAAGAAGACCACGTTGACGGACTGGAGCATGCTCATGGCCTCGTACATCGAGCGGAGCATCAGGTCCACAAACGAGGTTGCCAAGACGAGCTGGCTCTCCAGCTTCTCTATGCGCATTCGCATCAGGTCGTCCACGCACGCCATGAGCAGGGCGTCTTTGCTGGCAAATGTCTCGTAGAGCGTTCGCTTGCTGATTCCGACGCTCTTCGACACGTCGTCCATCGACACGGCTTTTATCCCGTTTGCGAAGAATAGTTGGGTGGCGGCCGCCTTTATTTTCTGAGCGAGTTCCATTTGTCGTTTTATGGTGACGCTAATTTACGGCGAAAACTCCAATCCGCAAAACCGTTTTCGAATTTTAAGTTTTATTGCACTACACAGCGCACTCAGTGAAAGAAAGTTAAAGGACGGGGCGAAAAAAAGCGACGCCATACAATTATGGCATCTCGTCGATTGTCAGAGAGTTGGGGCGGCCCGTTCCGCCTATTTCTCAATGCCGAGGTCGGCCCTCACCCTCTTGTTGCGTACGGTGTCGCGCATTATGGCCCTGTTCTTCCGCATGGTCTCGGGTGTTTTGTAGGGGCGGTCGTGGTCGAGGTGCAGCACGATGGCCGAATAGGCCACCTGCTTGGGCTTGATGCCGCTGTTTTTGAGGCGGAGCCCGAATTCGCGATCCTGCCCGCCGTAGTGCATCTCCTCGTCGAAGCCGTTGACGGCAATGGCGTCTTGCCTCCAGCACGAGCTGTTGCAGCCGTTGAACGTGGCGGCCCTCGGGGTGATGAGGTTCATCAGCTTGGAGAAGAGGGGCGACTTTAGGAGCTTGGTCATCTTGAAGGCGAGCTGCTGCCCCTGCCCGAGGAGCCATCGGACCGAGAAAGGCGTCTGCTCGGCAATGTCGGCGGCAGTCAGCTGGGTGCTGATTTTTCTGTTGAGCTTGAAATAGCCTCCCGACAGGTATTGCCCCTTGCGGGCAAGGGCTTTGTGCGTCGCTATGAAGTCGCGACGGGGGACGCAATCCTGGTCGGTGAAAATGAGGTAGTCCGACGTGGAGGCTGCGATCGCCTTGTTGAGAATCTCGGATTTCTGGAAGCCCCTGTCTTCGTGCCACACGTGTTTTATTGGCAGACGGTCGCGGAATTGGTCTATCAGGTCGCGCGTTTCGGATGTAGAGCCGTCGTCGGCCACGACAACCTCGTCGGGCATGACGGTTTGCAGAGTGTAGCCGAACAAGGTCTTACGGAGCCATTCGGGGTTGTTGTATGTCGAGACTATAATGCCTATCGTCATCAGTATTACTGTCAATGTGTGAACAAATTTAGTTTTTTATCCCTTATTTTCATTCAGACCGCGGAAGATTAGGCGACGGTTTCCACCTTGCGGGTAAGTCCGGAATAAGCCCCGCCGTATAACGATTATGCATACAATTTCCTATTTTTGCCGTGTCAAAATATTTCTACCGGGTCGGGCGGCGCTTGCGGCCCGCCTGTTTTTTTATTAACCGATTTTCTTTTTATGAAGAGAACTCTGCTTTCGATGGCCGCGCTGCTGGGTGTTGCCGCAAGCGCCATCGCCGATGAGGGCATGTGGATTCTCAGCATGCTGAGCCGCCACAACCTCGACGTCATGAAACAAGAAGGGTGTCGCCTCACGCCCGAGCAAATCTACAGCGTCAACCACAGCTCGATCAAAGACGCGATAATCATTTTCGGCGGCGGCTGCACCGGCGAGATCGTCTCCGACAACGGACTCATCTTCACCAACCACCACTGCGGCTACTCCTCCATCCAGAAACTCTCGTCGGTCGAGCACAACTACCTCCGCGACGGCTACTGGGCCAAATCCTTCGCAGAAGACCTACCAGTCGACGGCCTCAAAGTCCGCTTCCTGCACTCCATGGAGGACGTGACCGGCCGCGTCCTCGACGGGGTGAATGAGGGCATGACGCCCGCCGCCAGGGTCAACCTCATCAAGAGCCACTGCGACGCCATACTGGCCGAGGCCGAAAAAGACGACAAGTACGAGACCATCGTAGAGTCCTTTTTCGCCGACAACCAGTTCTTCCTCATCCGCTACAAAGTATTTACCGACGTCAGGCTCGTCGGCACGCCTCCCGAGAGCATCGGCAAGTTCGGCCACGACACCGACAACTGGCAATGGCCGCGCCACACCGGCGACTTCTCCATCTTCCGCGTCTACGCCGGCCCCGACAACGAGCCCGCGGACTACTCGCCCGACAACAAGCCTTTCCGCCCCGCGCACCACCTGCCCGTCAGCCTCAAAGGCATGAAACCCGGCGACTACGCCATGACAATCGGATTCCCGGGCTCCACCGAGCGCTACGCCTCGTCGTGGGCCGTCAAGACAACCCGCGACATCAAGAACGCAAGCCGTATCGAACCGCGCGACATCAAGCAGAAGATTTGGCTCGAAGACATGCTCGCCGACCAATCCATCTACATAAAGTACGCGTCGAAATACTCGAGCAGCACAAACTACTACAAGAACAGCATCGGCATGAACCGCGGCATCGACAACCTCAAAGTCGTCAAACGCAAGAAGGCCGAAGAGAAGGCCTTCGCAGCATGGGTCAAGAAAAACGGCACCGCCGAGCAAAAAGCCGTACTCAAAGAGCTCAGCAAAGCGA
>JAFPDB010000147.1 GCA_017390085.1 Bacteroidales bacterium
GCCTGAGGGTGTGGATAGTGTCGGCAGGAAGAATGGTGTCGGCGGGTGCGAGGCGGCCATTGTCGTCGTAGCTGAGGATGATTAACTCGCTATCTGGAGAGCCGTTTAGGGATAATAGGCACTCTTCGTCGGGCTGAGTGGAGCAACCTACAGACGAGAGGAAACAGAAAGAGCCTAAGGCCGCATGTGCGACACATAGCCTCAAGTTATTGTTGGAAACCAGTCTGTTAGAAGCCATTTACAACTTTTCTTATTGCAATAAGCCTCTCCATGAGAGGCTCGAAAAGATCGAGCTTAAGCATATTTGCGCCGTCGGACTTGGCGATTGAGGGGTCGAAGTGTGTCTCGAGGAAAAGACCGTCGACTCCGACAGCGACGCCCGCGCGGGCGATGGTCTCAATGAGCGCGGGTCTGCCGCCCGTTACGCCTGAGGCTTGGTTGGGCTGTTGGAGCGAGTGTGTGATGTCGAGAACCACGGGGGCGAACTTCTTCATGACTGGGAGTCCACGGTAGTCGACCACGAGGTCGTAGTAGCCCATCATTGTGCCTCTGTCGGTGATGAAGATGTTGGAATTGCCGCTGTCGACCACCTTTTTGACGACGTGTTCCATGGCTTCTGGGGCCAGGAATTGTCCTTTCTTGATGTTGACGACCTTGCCCGTTTGCGCGGCGGCGATGAGGATGTCGGTCTGCCGGCAAAGGAAGGCTGGAACTTGGAGTACGTCGACGTATTGGGCGGCCATGGCGGCCTCGGGTGCGGAGTGGAAATCCGTCACGACAGGGATGCCGAACTCGGCTTTTACCTTGGCGAGGATTTTGAGTGCCTTCTCGTCGCCAATTCCGGAGAAAGAGTCGATTCGCGAGCGGTTGGCCTTGCGGTAGGAGCCTTTGAAAATGAGCGGAAGCCTGAGTCGATCGCAGGTTTCGCTTAGGTTTTCGGCGATGCGCATGGCCATTTGCTCTCCCTCGATGACGCAAGGGCCGGCCATGACGAAGAAATTGCCGCTATCGGTGTTCCTTATCAGTGGGATGTTCTTGAGATTCATGACAACAAAAGGTTAAGTGCGCAGGGCGCATATATTGCGAATTTACAATTTATCACCCATGAAAAGAGTGAAAGTCCGCACTCCTTTTTCAATTATTGCGTGGGCAGTGGTCAGTATTTGTCGGCGAATTGGGCCTCGACGGATTTTATGTGGTCGTGGAGCTGCTTGTAGAAGGGATTGTGCCGGAGAGTGTCGATATTGCCGACGATGATGAGTTTATGTCTGGCTCTCGTCATGGCCACGTTCATCCGTCTGAGGTCGCGCAGGAAGCCTATTTGCCCGTTGTCGTTGGAGCGGACGAGGCTTAAGATTATGAGATCCCTCTCTTGGCCTTGGAATCCATCCACCGTGTTGATTGATATGGATTTGCGGAGTGGTAGGAAGAAGGGTTCGGAAGAGATTGTTTTTCGCAGGAGCTGGACTTGCATGCGGTATGGGGAGATTATGCCGATGTCGATACGGTCGTCGGAAAACTGTTGTAGGCCAACCGACTCGACGCAATGGCGCAGTTTTTGGACGACGATTCTCGCCTCGGCTTTATTGATTCGTCCGAAGCTGTCTCCGATAAACTGTTCGGCATAATCGTCGGCGATGTCGGCTGAGACGTCGAACCATTCGACGGGGCTTTCGAAGTCGAAGATTGAGCCCCGGTTGGCGACCTCGGGGGCGGTCTGGAGTTTGCCGTCGTAGAACCAGTTGCTGGAGAATCGCATGATGGCGTCGTTCATGCGGTATTGGGATGTGAGGAGTGAGACAGTTTTAGGTTGACGTTGGGCGATAAGCTCCATGAGCGAAGTGGATAGCCCTCCACTGATTGCTTCGTTGCTTTTCACTGTTGGGGGGAGTTGCATATGGTCGCCCGCAAGGATGACGCGTTGGGCCTTGGCGATGGCCACCCAACAGGCTGGTTGCATGGCTTGCGCGGCCTCGTCGATGAA
>JAFPDB010000148.1 GCA_017390085.1 Bacteroidales bacterium
GTTCTGATTGCGGTTCTTGCGCTCATTCCCCTGGCCGGTTGCGGCGGCGGAAGCGGCGAGACCATCTACGTATATAACGCCGGTGAGTATATGGACACGTCCTTAAACGACGAGTTCACCGCCAAGACCGGCATCCGCGTGGTGTACGACACCTTTGACACCAACGAGTCGATGTATGCCCTCCTCAAGGGCGGCAACGTCCATTACGACGTGGTCATCCCCTCCGACTACATGGTCGGCAAGATGCTGGTCGAGGGCATGCTCACCCCGCTGGATTTCTCCAAGATCCCCAACTATGCCAATATTATGGACACCTTCAAGAATTTGTCCTACGACCCCGATAACGCCTATTCGGTGCCTTATCTGTGGGGCGTGCTGGGCATTATCTACAACACCGACATGGTCTCCGATCCCGTGGATAGCTGGAGCATTCTGTGGGACGAGAAATACGAGGGCAATATCCTCATGATCGGCAACCAGCGCGACGCGGTGGCCATCGCTCTCAAGAAACTCGGCTATTCTCTAAACTCCGTAAACGAAGGCGAGATCCTCGGTGCGGGCAGCGAACTCAAGCGCCAAAAAGCCATCCTGCAGGGCTATTTCAACGATCAGATGTATAACAAGTTAGAGGGCGAGAGCGCGGCCATGGGCGCCTATTATTCGGGCGACGCAATGGTCATGATGCAGTCCAACGACAAACTGAAATTCGCCATTCCCGAAGAGGGCAGTAACTTCTACGTGGACGCCATGTGCATCCCCACCTGCGCCCAGAACGTCGACGCGGCGCACCAGTATATCAACTTCATGCTCGAGGCCGAGTCGAACAAGCGCAACGTCGAAGAGGTCTGCGGCTACACCCCCAACGCCGAGACCTTCAAGCTGTTGGAGGCCGACGGCAGCGACATGGCGGTGTTCCCCGATGAGGCGCTGATGGCCAAGAACGAACTGTATATCGTGTTGCCCGACAACGTCAACGAACTGTACAATCAGGTCTGGACCGAACTGGGCCAGTAAAAAAGAGGCATTATGCCTCTTTTTATTTTGCAGAATTGTCCCAGCCGATGCCTCCCCTTGGGAACAAGGGGAGGTGCCCCGAAGGGGCGGAGGGGATGGAAAAATGGGACTCGCCCTGCTTGTGGGACAATGTTACAGGGCTATGGCCGGACTTCCATCCCCTCAGTCAGCTTCGCTGACAGCTCCCCTTATTCGTAAGGGGAGCCGTCGGCGGTGGCAATAGAAATTCTTGTAACCTCTCCCAATTTTTTACGGGAATATAAGTGAAAGGGGTGAAGGCATGGAAGATCAACGGATCGTTGCGTTGTATTGGGATCGCAAAGAAGAGGCGATCGAGTATTCGCGCATCCGATACGGCGCGATGTTGCGCGCCTTGGCGTTTCGGTTGCTTGGCAACGCCGAGGAGAGCGAGGAGTGCGAAAACGACGGGTATTATAAGGCGTGGACGAGCATTCCGCCCCAGCGGCCGGGCAATCTCGGCGGGTATCTGGCGCGCCTGGTGCGCCACACGGCCATCGATCGGTTGCGTACCCGCAAGCAGACGCCGCTGTCCTTGGAGGACCTGGGCGAGATCTGCGGGCGGGA
>JAFPDB010000016.1 GCA_017390085.1 Bacteroidales bacterium
GAGCCTCAAGGCCGCCGACAATTCCGAGACCAAATACGCCATCTACTCCTACGACGGCACTTCTTGGGCAATCCCCGACGCCATCCTTGTCGTCAACCCAGCCGACTACAAGGCCATGGGCATCACTTCCAACAGCTTCAGCTCCTCCTATAAGCCCGAGACCTACCTCGCCAATTTCCTCGCCACCAAGCTCCCATATGCCATCGAGGGCGACAAGGCAGCCGTAGTCTACTACTATGACTCCAATATCGAAGTTGCAGAGTATGAGTTCGCAGGCGGGGCTTGGGTTGCCCCTGCGGCCTACGAGCTTCGCAAAGGCCAGTTCGTAAAGTCTTCCTCTTGGATTTACGATCCCTGCGTCACCATCACCCTCTCTTCCGACCGCAGCGACGCTGCCACCAAGGCTTTCTATCAAACGGTAACCGACTGGGTCTGGGATAACGTCGACGTCCCCAATGGCGCCACAACCAAAGGTCAGGGCTACGTGACTTCCTACGCCAACAACGAGTACTACACTGGCAGCTCCGCCTACTACAACAACGTCGATTGGCGTGCCTCAAAGGCTAAAGAGCAATCCAGCGACTTTGCCAACATGACCGACGAAGAGGTTTTCGAGCAAATGCAGAAGAATCTCATCGACACCTACGGAAAAGTCCTTGCCAATCTCTATCCCGACGCCAACGTCGTAGAGGGCGTAGATGTCATATACACAATCAATTTCGTCGCCTATTACAGCAAGGAGAACAATGGCAGCAACTCCAACGTCAACTACACCATCAAGTACAAGGTCGTCGCTAAGGCAACCTTTGAGTATGTTGATGATTCTCTCCAAGAGGTTGAGTAATCAGATACATTAATCAAGAGCATTCGGGGGGGGGAGAAGGGTTTCTACGAACCCGTCTCCCCCCCTTTCTATTTGTTTTTAACTCTCGTTCAATGAGCATTTTATACCCCAAAAACACTCAGGTCGCCATCCTCTCTCTCGTGGCAACCTTCATATCTCTGGCTTTCACTGCCTGTTCCGAAGACGATAGCGATTCAGTCGCCATAAGCGCCCAGCAGACCAACTTCACAAATCAGGGAGGCGAGACCACCATCGCGGTCTCCGCCAACGCCACTTGGGTCTTGACCGGAGCCCCCTCGTGGGTATCACTCGACCAGACTTTTGGCGACGGCGACGTTTCCATCTCCGCGCTCGTCCTCCCCAACCCCACCTATTCCGAACGCTCCGTCCTCCTTACGGTCCGTTGTGGCAGCGCCTCCGACACGCTTAGCATCTCACAAGAGGCTTCAATCCCCCAGGCCAACACCAATGCCAACGATGCCGCCACTTTCGGCTCCCTCGCCCTCCGCATGGAAATGCCTAAGTTCAACCCGGCCAACACTTTCGTCGCCCACTACGCCAAGCTCAACAACGCGACCGACGTCAACTACTCCCTCGAATGGAACAACGAGCTCAGGCACTCCGCATGGGTGGCCTACACCCTCGATAAGTTCAGCAGCCAGATGAACGTGACCCGAGCCAGCAGCGACGCCTTTAAGCCCGACCCCGACCTCCCCGCCGAAATGCAGGTCACTAACAGCTTCCACACCAACGACGGTTTCGACCGCGGACACATATGCGCCTCAGGCGATAGGCTCTACTCCAAGGAGATGAACGAGCAAACGTTCTACTTCAGCAACATGAGCCCCATGCTCAACGGCTTCAACGCCGGCATTTGGCGACGAATGGAGGACGAGGTCCGCAAATGGGGCGATGCCACACAAACCGGCAAATACGACACCATATTCGTTTGCAAAGGAGGAAACATCAACAATCGACTCACCAACTTCACCAGCACGACAAAAGGTAGCGACGGCAAATACCCAACAACCGATTCCAACGGCATGACAATCAAAGGCCTCGCTTGCCCGGCCTTCTACTTCATGGCCATTCTCGCCGTCAAAGACGGCAACTATTCCGCCGTCGCCTTCTACGTCCCACACGACGACCAGATCACCCCACTCGACGGATCTGCCGATTTCACCGTCGCCGACATCAAGCAATACGTCCTCACCATCGACGAGCTCGAGCAAGAGACTGGTATCGACTTCTTCTGCAATCTCCCCGACCAGACCGAGGCGCAAGTCGAAAGCGTCAACGGCCCCTTCTGGGATTAACGTTTCCCGACATACGACTGTTGTCAAATCCGGGGAGTAGTATAGACTACAAAAGAAAACGAAAGTGAGGTTTCTTGCGAGAAGAAACCTCCTATTCTTTGCGAAAAAAGAGGTGTTTTTTCTTATATTTGTACCACGCTTAAAGGTCAATCTCAAGCTACCAAATCTTTGTAAATTATGTTACTGACTTGATACAAATGTTTGTAACTAATTGATATACAAGTTATATTCTAATTGCGGTTCGCTAAACAGATTTCGGCGGCAGCAGAATAGGAGGTATAATTTATTTAGAGTCTAAATAATTTTTAAGGGTTTTTACTCTTTTCTTCCCAAGAACCGCTATGCCCATACACCAACTCCGCCCGTTCTGACCATTTCTGATTGTATCTACGTTCCCCATTAGGGTACATGATAGTCTGAAGTGAAGCGCCGACCCCACATTGTAACAAGCACTTTTTGTTTCATTTTTGGCAGGGAAAAGGGGAAATTTTTGGGAAATGCAAAGCTGAATATCCTTTTAAGAAAAGGTTGTCTGTGAGGGATTTTGTCGAAATGGCATGATTATTGATAATTTCTTTACTAAATTTTTCCTTATGAGAACAGCTATAATCTTGATAGGTCTCTTATCATTCTCAGCCCTCACGTCTACTCTGCGTGCTCAGGTGGCAATCGACGAAATACATTTCCCCGATCCGTTGTTCCGCAAATATGTCACTGAATATTTCAACCACGACACCATCCCTGATACGCTCAGCGTGGCCGAACTGAATAGTATAAAAAGCATATATGTTCTGGGCGATTCGATAAACTCACTTCAGGGCATTGAGTATTTCTATAATCTCAAGTACATCGGTTGCAGCAACAACAACCTGCAACACATAGATCTTTCGCACAATGCCGAACTGCAACGTATCGACTGCTGCTACAATAACCTTACTTCCCTCGACCTTAGTCACAACTACAACATTCAGTCGGTGTCATGCACCAACAATATGCTGACATCCATTCTCTTGCCAGATTCTTGCTATCTTGAACAACTGGAATGTGACAACAATAGTCTCCTCAGCCTAAATCTGACAAGGGCAACGCATCTGAGGGAGTTGTCGTGCACCGACAATATGTTGACTTCGCTCATTCTGCCCACCCAATCTCCACTGAAGATCATACGCTGCCATCACAACCGTCTGACTTGTCTCGACTTGAGTGATTCGCCTCGCATCTTTGATGTCCAGTGCAACAACAATTCGCTCACACAGCTCGACCTCGCCGACAAGCAACGTCTCAAGTATTTAAGGTGTGACAGCAACTACATCGACACTCTCAACATAGCCAATACTCCTGTGCTAGCCTATCTGTCATGTAGCTACAATAGACTCGCTTTGTTGGATGTGTCACAGTGTCCGGCACTTGTCCATGTCGAATGTAGCAACAATTACCTCCAGGCTTTGTCTCTAAAAAGTAATGATTGCCTTGACATTTTGGACTGTAGCAACAATATGATATCAGAACTTCGTTACAAGCGCAAGATCCATATTATCAATGCCGACAACAACAACAACCTCGACAGGCGGTCACGTGTCATGCTGTGGCGCACTAACAGTCTCCGTCCGCGATTGGCCGCCGTCGGACAAGTCTTTGCTGGTGTAGGCATCGTTGCAACGGCTCCCATATCTTTACCAATAATAGTTATTCATGCATTAAGGCACATGTGGAACTATTAGTCACTACAACAAATAAAAGCCCGCAACCGTTGAACTGTCATCAGGGTGTCAGAGATTTCTTCTACGATGGTTGGGGTGGTTGCTCGGACAGTAGGGCGAGCATGAGGGCGGTGTTGGTTGGGTTCATGGTGATAATGGTATTAGGGAAACGCTGATGTGGGTTGCGCATCAGCGTTTCTTGTTATTTTCTGGACACCACTTTGCTTCAGCTCAACCTACATGAGGCTAATGCTGCGCTTGATGAAGTTCGTAAGGCTCTCGCCTTTCAGCATATTGTTGGAGAGCAGCGCAAGGTCTATAAGCTGCGACACGAGCTTCTCGTCCTTCGCGAAGTTGGCCAACACGCCGTTGCGCTTGTCGCGAAGCTCCACAATCTGCTTGTCCATCGATTGCAGCTCGTCGATGTCGGCTTGCGGAATCTCCTCGTCTTTCTTGCCCTCTTTGGCCTTTTCGAGTTCCGACTTGCGGCTCTCTTTCGTTGCCAATTCGTCCGCGATGGGCTGAAGCGCCGCGCTTGTCTTCTCCCCCATCTCTGCCAGTACTCGCCCTACGAGAGGGTGGTTGGCGTTCACAACGAGGTTGAACGTGTTTGGCAGCTCGCCGTAGAACGACATAGCGCCCCCCTGGACCGCGCTCATCTCTTTCATGCGGCGCATCCATTCGTTTTGGGTTATGATGACCGGCAATTCGTTCTCGCCCAACGCCTCAACCGATACCGTGTAGTTGACTTTAGCGTCGTCTTTGGGGGTCTCGGCGCGGAACACCTCCTCCAAGTTCGACTTCTCGGCCGTCGTGAGCTTGAGCTCCGGCGCGTCCTCCTTGACGATGAGCTTGTCAATCGTGTCGGCGTCGACGCGCGAAAAGCGGGTCTTCTCCCATTTCTGCTCCAGCTGATTCATAAACGGAGTGTCGAGCTGGCCGTCGAGCAGCAGGACGTTGTAGCCCTTCTTCTGCGCGCTGTCGATGAAGCTGTATTGCGACGCCTTGTCGTTGGCGTATAGGCAGACCAGCGTGTCGTTCTTGTCGGTCTGGTTGTCCTTGACGAGGCTCTTGTACTCCTCAAACGTGAAGTATTTGCCGTCTACATCCTTCAAAAGGGCGAACTTCTGGGCGCGCTCGTAGAACTTCTCGTCCGTAAGCATTCCGTACTCGATGAATATCTTCAAGTCGTCCCACTTCTTCTCGTATGTCGCGCGGTCGTTCTTGAAAATTTCCTCCAGTCGGTCGGCGACTTTCTTCGTGATGTGGCTCGATATCTTCTTCACGTTACCGTCCGATTGCAAGTACGAGCGGGAGACGTTGAGAGGAATGTCGGGCGAGTCGATGACACCGTGAAGCAGAGTCAGGAAGTCTGGCACAATGCCTTCCACCGAGTCCGTTACGAAAACTTGGTTACAATAAAGTTGTATTTTGTTCCTGTTGATGTCGATGTTGTTCTTGATCTTCGGGAAGTAGAGGATGCCCGTGAGGGTGAACGGGTAGTCGACGTTCAGGTGGATGTAGAACAATGGGTCTTCCGCCATCGGGTAGAGCTGATGGTAGAACTTCATGTAGTCCTCATCCTTCAGGTCCGACGGCTTTTTCACCCATGCGGGCTTAGTGTCGTTTATGATGTTGTCCTCTGCCGTCTCCTGCTCTTTGCCGTCCTTCCACTCGGTCTTTTTGCCGAAAGCTATCTCCACGGGGAGGAATTTGCAATACTTGTTCAGAAGCTCTTGCAGGCGGTGCTTGTCCAAGAATTCCTTCTCCTCTTCGGAGATGTGCATGATGATGTCGGTTCCCCGCTCGGCTCTCTCGGCCTCTTCGAGCGTATATTCGGGCTCTCCTGTGCACGACCAGCGCACAGCCGTCGCGCCATCCTTATACGATTTCGTGACGATCTCCACACGGTCCGAAACCATGAATGCCGAGTAGAAGCCAAGGCCAAAGTGACCGATTATCGTGGCGGCGTCGTTCTTGTGCTTCTCCAAGAACTCCTCCGCGCCCGAAAACGCTATTTGGTTGATGTATTTCTCGACCTCTTCGGCTGTCATGCCGATGCCGTTGTCCGACACGGTGATCGTCTTGCCTTCGGCGTCGAGAGACACGCGGACTCTCATCTCGCCAAGCTCGCCCTTGAACTCGCCATTGCCGGCCAGTACTTTCAGCTTCTGGGTGGCGTCAACCGCGTTAGATACGATCTCGCGCAAGAAGATGTCGTGATCCGAATAAAGAAATTTCTTGATGATGGGGAAGAGGTCTTTGGTAGACACTCCGATTTTTCCAGATGCCATATCTTTAGATATTTTTTCTTGAGTTCATTGCACCCAGGTAGTCAATTTTTATGCCAAGGTACGACTGGTGCCATAACGTCATACTATTCGCCACGCTCAATCTGACAACTTGATGCCCCTCTGACAAAAAGTCCTATTCCTACAGCGCGCATCCACACACACGCATACCTATAACCATTCATGCAAAATCTTCCGAAAAAACATCCCCAACCGATACAACGTAACGACAATAGTGCTAAATTTGCATTGTCAAAAAACGACAATGGTTCGGTACCGTAGCACAATTGGATAATGCCTCTGGTTACGGCCCAGAAGATTGGGGGTTCGAATCCCTCCGGTATCACGCCCCGACGCCTAAACTCCCACGAGTTTAGGCGTCTTTCCTTTTACGTCTGCCTCCATCCCCCCCCTCCAGACGAGTCCTTTGACATCTCCGCACCCAAACAACACTCCCCCTCGCGCCCTCCTTTACACGTGGCTCTTTCCCTTTTTTATGACTATCTTCGCGCCAAATCCATAACGATAACGCCACAAATTGTGATAAAGAATCGACCACTGACAGCAATAGCCATCTTTTCCCTCTCCATAGCACCCCTTCAGGCGCAAAATGTCTTCGAAATGGCCGACACCGCCAAAACCGGCCCCGTTGTCGACACTCTCGACACCGACGACCGCTACACCAAACTTGTACTCTATTCCGACCATACTTGGCAATTTGTAGACCTCGGGCACCCAAAATTCGACGAAGAGGATTTTGAGGACAATTGGGATAACGAGGCCATCCACGCCTACAAAGGCATAAGCGCCGATGAAATCCCCGACGAGATTACGATCACACTCGTCGATTCCCTCCACAAGTTCTCCGCACCCATAATCGGCCCCGTACGCTCACGCTACGCTTTCCGGCGCCGACGCCCCCACAAGGGCACCGACATCCCCCTCAAAGTCGGCGACCCCGTCAAGGCCGCTTTCGACGGCAAAGTCCGGGTGGTCAAGAATACCAGGCAGACGGGGGGCTACGGAAACCTCATTGTCATACGCCACCCAAGCGGCATCGAGACCTACTACGGCCACCTCAGCCAACATCTCGTAAAGGAAAACGACATCGTCAAGGCGGGAGATGTCATTGGCTATGGCGGCTCCACGGGGCGTAGCACTGGCCCGCATCTCCATTTCGAGACTCGTTTCATGGGGCAGGCTTTCGACCCCGAGCGCCTCATCGATTTCCCCACAGGCACCCTCCGTTGCGAGACTTTCACCGTCAAGAAGCACTATTTCAGCATCTATTCCCACTATGGGCAAACCGACCAGCAGAGCATCGAAGCCTCAAAACGCAAGATTCACGTCATCCGAGCGGGCGATACCCTCGGCGGGCTCGCTGTCCGGTATGGCACCACCGTCTCCAACATCTGCAAACTCAACGGTTTCAAGAAGACGAAGCTTCTCAGGATTGGAGAGAGGGTCATTGTCAGGTAACACTTATCGACCTACGGCAATTCCCAAGGCGCAGAGTTAAACCTTTGCGCCTTATTTGACTTCAAACACCTTAGCCCAACTCCCCATACGTGGATAAACAAATCATTCTTGCCGTTGTCAGGCATCGAGTCCTCGGTCATCTCATCGTGCCATATTTCGCCGTCAGGCAATCCGATTTCCTTCTCGAAGTCGCAGGGCACGCCACGCCCATCACCGTCGAGCGTGTCGAGAACCTCGAGCCAGACGTGAAGTCCATCGTCTCCATCCTCGACTCCATTTCCGAACAACGGCTCGCCAAGTCTTTCTCCCGTGGCAAGACCCCAAAGGCCTTTTTTGACACCCTTACCCCAGAGCTGCTAAAGAACAACGTGCGCCCTTTCATCGACAGGAGCATTTGTGAGGCTCTGCCGCTCATCCAAAGCTCAAAACTCCCCATATATTTCAAACAAGAGGGGTATCAGACCATTAATAGTTCCGATCAGATAACGCTCGCCCCTGTCTTCAATTGCCGTCCCAAATTCTTCTTCACCCTTACGGAGTCCGGGACACTCATCTACTTGCTCAAGGTCTCCGACACGGTTTCAGACGTTTCTCTCTACAAGTCCAATCTTATCGAGCTCTCCTCAACGCCTGCCGTCTTTGTCGCCGGCCATACGCTCTACTCTTTCGCGGGAGTACAGTTTTCAAAATTCAAGCCTTTCGCCACTAACCAACGCATAAAGGTCGACGCCCATATCGTCGACGGATATATGCGCAAATTCGTTCTCAGTTCCGTAAAGTCCTACTGGGTCGCAGCCTATGGTTTCGACATTCATCGCCATCGTGCCAAGCCCACCGCCCAACTCCGGACCGTGCGGTCTGTTTTCGGCTGGAGCTTCGAGCTGTCGTTCCTCTACGACGGCGTCTCATGCCCCTTCAACGTGTCCCAAAACCCCGCCACGCTCGATGTCACCCCCTCTGGGCGCTACGTTTTCGACGTCACGACGCGAGACCGCGAGTTCGAGCGTCGTGTGCTGGCATTCCTCACAGATGAGATGGGAATCGCCATTTCGGGAGGAATGCTCAACCTGACCGAGAAAAAGTTCTCTATCGGCGAACTTGTCCGATGGTCCTATGCCCATCGCGACGAGTTTCTCGATCACGATATCGATATTGTACTCGCCACCGACGACGTCCGCTATTATTTCGGATCTTGGGAACTCTCCACTCAGATGACCGACAAGACGGATTGGTTCGACATCAACGTGACCGTCGTAATTGGCGATTACAAGATCCCATTCCCCGCCTTTTTCCACAAAATATCTTCGGGCGACAACCAGTTCATCCTACCCAATGGAGAGGTCTTTCTCATTCCCGACACTTGGTTCGAGCAGTGGGCTGGGCTCATACCTTTTCTCGTCTCTTCGGGCGATTCGCTCCAAGTCAGCAAACGCTATACGGCCTTGCTGCCCGACTTCATGCGTCCCGAGAACCCAGCCCCCGACGACGTCGCCCGGTCCGGAATCGAGGTCTCTTTCACTCCGCCCGCCCAGTGCGAGATGAGGCCCTATCAGAAGACGGGTGTCGAGTGGCTTCTCGCGCTCGCCGAGCATGGTCGGGGGGGCATCTTGGCCGACGATATGGGACTTGGCAAAACTTTGCAGGCCATAACGCTTCTCGCATCCGTCTACGCCACCCCCCGACCAGACGCCCAGCAATCCGACTTTTTCCTTCGAAACGATTCGGGGAAAGCGCCCTCGCTCGTCGTCATGCCTGTTTCTCTCATCGCCAATTGGCAGAGGGAGATACGCGCATTCGCGCCCAACCTCTCCTTCTATACCTACATCGCCAAGCAGGCCATAACGGGTTCCACGCTTCCGCAAATCCTGTCCCAATACCACGTCGTCCTCACCTCCTACGCCCACCTCCGCATCTATGCGGAGCACTTAGCCGCCATTCGTTTCGAGTGCGTCGTCCTCGACGAGAGCCAGGTTGTAAAGAACTGCTCCTCAAAGACCTATAAGGCCGTCGCCAGCATCCCCGCGCGTGTCCGTTTTTGCCTCAGTGGAACGCCCGTAGAGAATAATCTCATAGAGCTTTGGGCGCAAATGAATCTCGTCAACCCAGGCCTTCTTGGCTCGCGCGACTTCTTCGAGCATCGCTACCGAAATCCCATCGAGACAAGCGCTGACGACAGCACTTTGCGAATCCTCAAGACTATCATACGCCCCTACATCCTCCGCCGCACGAAAGAGCAAGTTCTCGACGATTTGCCACCCATTTCCATCCAGACCATCGAGTGCGCCATGTCCGACGACCAGCGCGAAGCCTACGAACGTGAGAAGTCCGCGTGCCGCAATATTATCATGGGTAATTCCGATACCGAAGCCCGCAAAAAGTTCATTGTGCTCCAGGCCCTCACGAGGCTTCGCCTGCTCGCCAACCACCCCGCCCTCTGCCTCCCCGACTACGAGGGAGGATCCGGCAAGTTCGACACCGTCATGGACCACATACGCTCCATCGTAGCCGGAGGCCACAAATTGCTCCTCTTTTCCGCTTTTGTGAAGGACATGGAGATGCTCAGCCAGCGTCTCGACGATGCCTGCATCCCCCACGAGATAATCACGGGCAAAACACAGTCGCGCGACGAAGTCGTCAGGCGTTTCGAGTCTTCCGCCGAAAAGAAAGTCATGCTCATCTCGCTAAAGGCAGGTGGGGTAGGCCTCAACATCGTCTCCGCAAGCTACGTCCTCATTCTCAACCCCTGGTGGAATCCCGCCGCCGAGCAACAAGCCTACGGTCGAGCCCACCGAATCGGCCAGACTCGCGCCGTGACCGTCTACCGTTTCATCTCGGCCGACACCATCGAGCAAAAAATCAACGCCCTTCAAGGCCGCAAACTTAAACTCGCGTCCGATGCCGTAGAGGTCGCATCAACCGACGCCCCCCCGTCCTTCCCCTCAGACGACGAGCTCTGGCAAATGCTATCCGACTGACAATGCCTTGTCGCGTTTCACCATCCATTGTCGCGCAATTAA
>JAFPDB010000149.1 GCA_017390085.1 Bacteroidales bacterium
CTTCTCTCTTGTCCTCCGCATAGCGCTTGCCGCCATCTTCGCAACCCTCGCGGTCGCGAACGCAAAAGCCTATGCCGCGACAAACGAGGTCATCGCAACGGCCGATTCCGCCGCCAAGGCTCTACTCGAGAGGCGACTCGACGACTCACAATCTTGGATCGGACGCCTCGCCGCCTACGAGAATTGCCCACAAGCCACCCACATGGCTTCATGCCTTGGCGTTTGTCTCAACATCGCAAACGGCATCTACGACAATGCGCAAAACGTAATCGACGATGTCGTCAACCGCTACTCCTCCGCCTCCGACACCCTCTCAATCAATTGCCTCGCCTTAGCCTATTGCGCCATGGGAAGGCTCGCCCACGAGACCCAATCATCCCCTTCCGATACATACTACAAGAAGGCCGAAAGACTCGCTCGTTCCGTCGGCAACACCCGAGTCGAAATGGTGTGCCTGCGAAGTCGAGCCGAGATGTACATCAGCACCCAACGACTCGTTGAGGCTGGCTTCTGCGGGCGACTTCTCCTCGCCCGCTGTACCGATGGCGATATGCAAGACATGAGGTTCTGGGCCCGAATCATTCTCATGAAGCTCTACCTCGGCCTGCGCGTCGGTGCCGCCATAGAGGATTGCGTCAAGGGTATTGAGAGAGAGTGCTACTACCGCAATCGCCCTTTCCTAAGCATGAAGTATTTCGAGGTCCTCTCCGTCACCAAGCTCTACAATCACGAAAACGAAGAGGCGCTCGCTTTCATCGAGAGGGCCGACGACATAGCGCGCAAAATATCTGTCCCCGTTGTCGAGCAGTGGCACATAACAGCCATCAGAGCCGAGGCTCTGCAACGACTCGGGCGATACGCCGAAGCGAAACAGGCAGCAGACTCCTGCCGAAACAACATCCAAGTCGTACCACCACAAAACGTCGACCCATACTATTCCCGATACAGCCTCTTGCTCATTGAGGCCTCTATTGCCATCGGAGAACAACGTTACGACGACGCCCTCAACATTCTCACCCGGAGCGACATACCCAAGGACATGTTTTCCAAAATGTCCTTCTCCGCGCGCTACTATACCGCGCTCGAGAACCTCTATGTCAATATCGACGACTACGGAGCCGCCTACAACACACTCCTCACGAGCATCATCACGCGAAACAACCTTCTCGCTGTCAACGCCCGGACACGAGCCAAAGACATGGAGATCGCTTTCCGCGAGGACACCACAATCCTCCAACAGAGGATCTACATCAACACCCAAAAACAAAACTACACCAACCTACAGCAGCAGCTTCTCTTCATCTCAGTGGTCGTGCTCCTCGTCATCGTCATCGGCGGACTCATTTGGATGAGAAGCGTATGGGGACGCAACGCCCGAAAGATTAAAGACGACGAGGCCTTCAACAAGAAGTTGGCCGAGGAAATCGAAAAGCAGACCATCGCCTACAAAAACCGTAATCGGCTCATCATGAGCCGCAATTCCGACATGGCCGCAAGCCAAAGCTACGCCCGAAGGCTACAAAGAGGCGTCTTGCCCGACATCGTCAAGCTGCGAAACAAAGGATTCAAAGACTCTTTCATTGTCCGAGGCTCCGCCGACGTCACATCAAGCTGTTTCTTCTGGTTCCGAAATCTCTCCGATTCCGAGATTCTCCTCTGCACCGCCAACGCCGATTGGAACGGAATCCCCGGAGCCATGCTCTCCATGGTCGGGCTCACCCTCGTCGAGGAG
Source organism: Bacteroidales bacterium (assembly GCA_017390085.1). Classification (GTDB taxonomy): domain Bacteria; phylum Bacteroidota; class Bacteroidia; order Bacteroidales; family Marinilabiliaceae; genus W3P20-009. The sequence continues at coordinate 1,733 of JAFPDB010000149.1, forward strand.
GTCGCCCTCAAATACGAAGGCAACGAGGCAGCCGCTGGGCTCCTCGCCGAGGTCGAGCAAGGTTTTGTGCGCCGACTACCCGACAAACGATGGCGCAGCAACCTCTCCATCTCAATCGCCATCGTCAACACCCAAGCCCGTAAGATCAGAATCGCCTCCGCGGGCGTCGATGTCATGCTCCGGTCTGGGGCATCTGTCGAGATTGTCAAAGGCTCCGACAAAAAGGTGGGCGTCGTCAACAACATCCGACGTCAAGACGACGAGGTGAGGACCTTCCAACCAGGCGACGCCGTCTTCCTCTTCTCCAGCAACATGACAGACATCAAGGGAGGCAACGACAACCGTAATCTCGGAAACGACGGCCTGGCCGCTATGCTCACAAGGGTCTCACGTCTCCCTGCCTCCCTCCAATATGACACCATGCTCAACGAGCTACTGCTCTGGAAGTCCGGACGCCCCCTGACCGACGACATTCTCTTCCTATCCGTCACGATGCCATGAGAAAGACCATCAACATACTCATCCTCACGGCCATCGCAACACTGCTCGCCCTGCCTTCCTGCGAAAGGAAGGTTGAGGGCTTCGACGGTTATGAGAGAAACATGAAGCTCGCCAACATGGCGCTCGACCGAGCCGACACCGCGCTCGCCCGACTCTTTGTCGACAGCGCCGAGACCTACGCCGTCGGTTTCTCCAAACGAAACGAGCTTCTCGCCTACAACATCCTTCTCGATCCGCATCTTTCCCAAATCAACCTCCGGGGCATCATC
>JAFPDB010000150.1 GCA_017390085.1 Bacteroidales bacterium
CAGTGTCAGTGTTAGACTTTCCGTACTGACCGAAGAGCTCTTGCTTCTTCTCTTTGTCGAGGTACATATAATATATTTGTTATTAAGACGGCGCAAATTTACCCTATTTACTCCAATCTACAAAGTCTCACGCTGATTTTCAGCCATTTCGCCACACAAAAAAGCGCATCCCGCAAGCTTTACGGCTCTTGGGATGCGCTGTTTATGTAGTATCTATGCCCGGGACGATGCCTCGGATTGGCTGTCCTACTCCTCGTCCGGGATGTCGTTGGCCATGGTGTGGTAGACGTTAGTGACGTCTTCGTCCTCTTCGAGGCGCGCCAAGAGCTTGACAACACCGGCTACCTCGTCGTCGGCCAGAGTCTTGGTGTCGGTCGGGATGCGGACAAACTCCGCGCTCACGAGTTCGAAACCGTTGTCCTCCAGATACTTCTGCACCTGCGCGAAGCTCTCGTACTCGCCGTAGATGTTAATCTGGTCCTCCTCATCGTCGAGGAAAACCTCCGATACGCCCAGGTCGATAAGCTCCAGCTCCAGTTCCTCGAGGTTTACGCCCTCCTTGTTCTTGACTTTGAAGAAGCTCTTGTGCTCGAACATGAAGGAGACGCTGCCCGAAGTGCCGAGCGTACCGCCGAGCTTGGAGAAATAGCTGCGGATGTTTGCCACGGTCCGGTTGGTGTTGTCGGTTGCGGTCTCGATAAGGATGGCGATGCCGTGGGGGCCGTAGCCTTCGTAGACCATCTCTTTGATGTCGGCCTGGTCCTTGCTGGTGGCCTTCTTTATCGCGCGCTCAATGTTCTCCTTAGGCATGTTCTCCGCCTTGGCGTTCTGAATCAGGGCGCGGAGTTTAGAGTTTGAGTGGGGGTCGGGGCCGCCAGCCTTCACGGCTATGATGATTTCCTTGCCAAGTTTTGTGAACGTCTTGGCCATATTGCCCCAACGCTTCAGTTTGCGGGCCTTACGATATTCAAACGCTCTTCCCATATAGGTAATGGTTCTTTATTACGTTGTGTATGTTTTTTTGATATGGTTCAGATTATGTGCTGGCTGATAAGCTCTTGCTCCACGGTCTCAAGTTCCTTATAGAACGACTCGCCGTATTTCTCTATTATCGGCTCGCGGAGGAATTTGTAGGCGGGGATGCCTATTTTCTCGCCCAGTTCCATGGCGGGGCGGCAGACTTCCCACTCGTGGAAGTTCAGCCACTCGTGCTTGCTCGACCGGCTCACCCTTATGGGGTAGAGGAAGCACGAGATTGGCTTCCGCCATTTGGTCTTGCCCTCGCGGAAGGCCTTCTCTATGGCACAGCTCCACGTGCCGTCTGCCTCGCGGTTGGTGTAGACGCATTCGCGCCCCTCGATTATGGGCGTGACGTAGTCGCCGTCGGCATCGGTCACCCACAATCCTTGACGGGCTATCTCCTCGCGTTCGCGGTCGGACAGGAACGGCTCGACCGACGGGTAGACTTCCGCCAGCTTGTCGAGCTCCTCTTTTTCCAGCGGGGCGCCGCTGTCGCCGTCGTAGCAGCACGTGCCTTTGCATTTGCTGATATCGCAGACGAATCGGCGGCGAAAAATCTCTGTGTTGACTACCTTGCCCTCTATTTCAATCATCATGGCGCGCGATGCCTCTTGTTGCCGTGGTGTTTGAGTGGCTTAGGCCTGTGGCTGTGCTTTCGCCCCGCGCTCTTTGAGCGATATTGCGCCGTCGTCGATGCCTTGCTGGGTCCCGTCGTCGACAAGGATTCGCCTTTAACGCCTAACCAACGTGCTGATGCGCCTGTAGCAACAACGATAGTGTCTGCTAACAATTCATCGCCTGTCTCTGATTTTACTCTGAAAGGACGTGATGTTGTGTCGACTTCAACGATAGAACCCATGC
>JAFPDB010000151.1 GCA_017390085.1 Bacteroidales bacterium
ACTCGAAAGGTTTTGAGTAACTCAAAACATACCTTGCTGTGTCTTTATGGACACCATGTTTTGGCAAGAGTAAATCTAATACCATTGAAAACACTGCGGAGGTTCGCCCAGTGGCTGGAGGCGCAAAGCCTCCAAGGAACGGCTCATTTTCTTTAATGAAAATTATTCCACAAGGCCCATTTTCTCAGCCTCTTTTCAGAAAAACAGCACTCTCGGGTTGATAGCCATTTTCCATATCTTTGCACTCGCACATAAAAAAAGAATATGCCTTCCGTAGCCGAAATACTCCGAAGCCGCAAGACGACGGGCTTCTCAGTCGAGGTCCTCCCGCCCCTGAAGGGCAAGGGCATCAGCCGCCTTTTTGCCGACCTCGACAAGCTGACGCAATTCAAGCCCCTTTTCGTCAACATCACCACCCACCACTCCGAACCCGTCTACCAGCCCGCCGAGGGTGGCAACCTTCGCAAGGTTTTTGTCCGCAAACGGCCCGGGACCGTTGCCGTGGCGGCCGCCATACATCACCGCTACGGGATTCCGACCGTCCCCCACATCATTTGCCGCGGCTTCTCGCCCGAAGAGACGGAGTACGTGCTTATCGACCTCAACTTCTTGGGAATCAAGGACTTGTTCCTGCTCCGTGGCGACACCGACAAGGAGGTCCTCGTGCCGGTAAGCGAGAGCCATGCCCACGCCACCGACCTCATCGGCCAGGTCCTCGACTTCAACCGCGGCGTCATGCTCGACGGCCAGGGAGTCGACACGCCAGAGCATCCCTTCTCGTTCGGAGTGGCCGGCTACCCCGAGAAGCACGCCGAGGCCCCGAACATGAAGACCGACATCGACTGGCTGAAGCGCAAAGTCGACCTCGGTGCCGAATACGTCATCACGCAGCTCTTCTTCGGCAACGAACACTTCTACCGCTTCGTCGACACGGCACGAGCGGCGGGCATCGACGTGCCGATAATCCCCGGCCTTAAGCCCATCAGCCGCAAGGCGCAGGTCAACGTCCTGCCCAGAATCTTCAACACCGAGATTCCCGAGCAGCTCGTCGAGAGCATCTCCGCCGCAACGGACGACGAAGTCAAGAAGATAGGCCGCGACTGGCTTCTCGCCCAAGCCGCCGACCTGAAAGAGCATGGCGTCCCGTGCGTCCACTTCTACTCGCTTGGCGCTGTGGACACCGTTTGCTCCGTGGCGCAAGAGCTTTACGGGTAAGAGGTTACGCCCACAGACACTCCCCCACCAACAACAAACCCGCAGAGCCTTACAACTCTGCGGGTTTTACCATTCTATATCAGATGCTGACGATTCGTGTATCGTTTCAACAGGTGGTTTAGAATGTACACTCAACAGACGTACCGATGCCTCAAAATTCCATACGAAAAACAGCCTTATAAGGGAACTCGCCACTACACCTCAGCCACCTTTCAACAATACGCATAAAAACTTGCTTCCGAATCAGACAAAAGCACCATACAGAGAACAACTCATCAGAAAAATACATAAATTTACGTCAACAAAGCCCCCAAGCGCAAGCCTGAGGACATTCACCGCATAACGGAAACTAAAACTTTAATTTCTTGTTCATGAGACGCATAATTTTTCTCCTCGCCGCCCTCATTGCGTCAGCAGCTTCATACGCCCAGCTATACACACTCTCCGAGAAAGACGTAATCGTTGAAGGAGATTCTATTCGCAAGTACTTGTGGCCTACTGATGAAAAAAACAGAACCATCACACAGATTTCCATCCCGAGCTCAATCGGAGGGAAAACAATAAAAAAGATCGGTGCCCACAGTTTCGATGCCCGAACCTCACGCACAAGCAACAGAATCGAGGTCGTTGAATTGCAAGCAGGCATTGAAAAAATCGGAGCCGGAGCTTTCCGAAACAACGTCATTTCTTCCATATCGTTACCAGAAGGGCTGACGCATATTTGCGACTCTGCCTTTTACTTTCAATATAGTTCCAGCGGGGACGAACCTTACATTGAGTGTCTTGAAATCCCGAACAGCGTCACGCATATCGGCGCATCAGCCTTCGAGGACATGTATATCCAAAAACTAAAACTAAGTTCGTCTCTTAAAACCATAAACGCCCGTGCGTTTAAGTTAAACGAACTCACTGAGTTAGACCTCCCCGAAGGCTTGGAAAGAATCGAGGTTGACGCATTCTCTGACAACGCCATAACAAAATACAACATCCCCTCAACTCTAAAAGTGCTTGGAGGATTCAGAAGAAACGGCATGGAAATCGATTTTCTCCAGATACCGTCAACGGTGGAAGAATTTGGAGACTTCGCTTTCGCAGAGAACAAAATCAAGACGATAGAAATCCCCAGGAACATTCACCGCATAGGCGAACGGGCCTTCGCTAACTGCGGTCTCAATTGCGACTTGTTCATCCACGCCGGAATTGAATACATCGGTCCGTGCGCTTTTAGCGGCTGCTCAACTGCCCTTTTGCAATTAGAAGAGGGCATCACGACCGTTAACAAGTCAGCCTTTTCGGGCTTGTACATCGACAAGGTCAAGTGGTCCAGCACACTCACCGTCATAGAGAGCGGGGCGTTTGAGAACTCATTCTCATACAGCAGACAAGAAACCACACCTGGCTCTTATGTGCGAACATCCCTCCCGTTGCCAAGCTCTCTGAAAAAGATAGGCTCCGACGCTTTCTGCGCAGCTTGTGTACGTTCAATAACCGTAAGCGGCAACAACTTAGAAATCGCGGACAATGCGTTTTCTATGTGCATTTACCTCAAGAAACTCAAAATCGGCAGGGGCGTGGTAAGCATCGGGAAGAAGGCTTTTGACGGACATGAGACGTTCAGACACTTGTCCGTCGACATGGAAGAGGCCGTAGACCTAAAACACATCATGCCCGGCGCTTTTGAAGACGCGGTCCTGGGAAACGTCTTCATCCTCCCCAAAAATGGCGATTGGTTTGCGTACACCACAGACCCCGACCACGCCGACACTTCAACCCCAACCACTGTACTTGACGACCAAACAATGGGATACGTTTGCCGCCCAACCTCCGCCATCAAGCAAATACAGACAAACGACGGGCAGGCAAACACAGCGGTTTACGACATCGCGGGGCGCAGACTTGACGGCCAAGCAGTCTTGCAGCGCGGTCTCCGCATTGTCAAAACCCAAAACGGCGCACACAAAATCATAGTTCGCTGACGCGATAGCCCAAGCACTCCAACAACAAAACCGCAGAGCCTTACAACTCGCGGGTTTTACCATTTTAATCAGATGCTGACGATTCGTGAAGCGTTTCAAAATGTGGTTTAGAATGTACACTCTACAGTCGTACAAATCTTCTTCTCACCCATGTGAAAGACCAGCTCGAACTGGTAAGTCCCACTGTCCTCGGGCATCTTATTGAATTTGAGCAAGAAATCTGTCTCCATCAGCTTCGTGTCGCTTGCCTTGATTTCCGGCAATGCCTTCTTATGAAACGCAGCTCCATCTAACCCGTGGTACTTGTCCAAATTTCCCCACTCACTAAGCTCACCCTTGTCTACCTCTCCGTATCCGCTTTCGATAAAGTCGTAATACGAAACGTACTGGAGTTCAACGAATTCTGAGACATCGCTTCCAGCGGGATGTTCTGCGTCGAAGCGAGCGACAGACTTGACCTCAATTCTGTTTATGCTGTCATTCACCGCTTTTCGGGGTATCGCCTGAGTGTACCCGTTGAACGACAAATCGCCATAACGCGCCGACAGCTCGTCATACGCCTTCTCGTCTGAACGAATCAAGTCTCCGCTAAAAGATAAGTTCACGCACATTGGGTCTGCATCCTCGAACTCTCTCATAGCGAGGGCATTAGGCGTCATGTAGCAAGAAATGTATCTCTCGCAATAATCGAGACTTGGCAGTGGCTCGCACTCCACGTCTTTGCATCCGTTCAAAAAACAGATAGTGCCTATTAGCAAGGCGAGTATTAGAGCTTTCATACTTTCATTATTTACGAATGCCAGTTACTGCCATTAAAGAGTACTGGTAATTATACTCACTACCACTTTCCACAAGAGTTTTACTTTTCAACTGGTCAGTATACGACGGACCAGACATAGCATCAAAGGCTCCACTGAGATAATACCCATCGGATAATCCATCCCACCCCCAATTGCACAACGGATACCATAAGCACTCAGTCTTCGCTTCTATTAAAACGTTTTTACCGTCATATGTTTTGACTTCTCGTGAGCCACAGGCACTTCGCATCCTGTTGATTTTAGGCCGCCACCGAACTTTCTAACAGTAAACGACCCCGCAATTCTCTTACCGGCACTGACGCTCTTGTTGCCGCCGTTGCCATAAACATCGTATAGCAACTGTTCCAACTCAGCCTGTGCCTCTTCTACCGAAATTGTGTCAGAAAGCGCAGAAAAACTTTCTACTTCTACCTCTGCGACCTCTTCATTCTCACACGAAGTGGAAACAAGAAACAGCGCAAGCATCAACAGCCCGCAAAAACTGTTTGCTCTCATAAGCATTTTACTACGGAATTATTTGAAACCACATTAGCTTAATTACATTACAAATATAAATAATTTCCCATTATTTCGTATCAATTCTTACTTTCTTTTTATACCCATATAAACAGAAACTCTCAGAAACTCTCCTTAATCAAACTTCGGCTCTTACTCTTTTCCGCGGATGCACGTTCCGTTAAAACACATCGTGATTTCTCCCCTTACCTCGGTCTGCTCGAAAACGAAAGATCATCATCTTCTCCCGTCAAGGGATGCAGTTGTTTCACCCCATTTCTACAATACGCATTCTAACCTCTCATCCAAATACACACAAAATCATAGTCAGCGCCAATTTAGAATGTACACTCAACAGTCGTACAAATCTTCTTCTCACCCAAATGAAAAACCAGCTCGAACTGGTAAGTCCCACTGTCCTCGGGCATCTTATTGAATTTGAGCAAGAAATCTGTCTCCATCAGCTTCGTGTCGCTTGCTCTGATTTCTGGCAAAGCCTTCTTAAAAAACTTAGTCCCAATTGGCTCATACAGAGCTCCCAACCACCCCCAATCATCATAATCCCCCTTTTCCACTCTTGCATATCCGCTTGCGATAAAGTCTTAATACGAAACATTCTGGGGTTCAACTGTATGTTCTGAGTTGAGGAGTCGCCTTGGATTCTCTCAAAAATGGCCAAAAACGCCCGTGTGGCGAGACGCGCACATCTTCACGTCTCGCCACACGGATGTCATATTGTCAATATGTATAGTGTTGGTTTTTAGTGTTTTAGCCCCTCAGCCTTCGTCAGCTCGAAGACGAAAGAGCCGACCTTCATGTCGAACTTTATTTTGACGGGGATTCTGTTGGAGTCGGCCGTTATCCAGAGGTGCATGTCGTCGTCGCCTTCAAACGAACGCCCCGCCTCTGTCACGGGCGCGAACTTGTAGCACAGCCGCGGGCCCAGGGCAGTCTTTATCGTCTCCTTGCCCTTGTACCTGATGTTCAGCGGGAAAATCTCGTTGGAGAAGAATGTCTGGTAGTAGATGGTGTCGCCCGGGGCCAGCCTGTCGTCAAAAGCGTTGTTGCGGGCGTGATAGAACGCCGCCACGATGTCCATCAGCCTGTCGGGCATCTCCTCCGTCTTCTTCTCCTCGGGCTTGTCGCGGCGCTTGACTGTCTTGCTCAGCTTGCCCTCCTGGCGGTCGTAGACCACCTTGTCGTTGTAGCGGTAACGTCCCTCCGCAATGTTGCGCTTGCTCATCACGGGCAGCTGCGTCTCCGGGTCCATATAGCTTTCGTAGCTGTCGCGGACCCTGTACACCACGTCCGCAAGCCCGGTCGTCTGCCCCCCGCAGACGATGTGGTTGACGTGCCGGCCGTCGACCACGGTGTCGCGGACCGAGAATGTCCCTTCGCCACCCTTTATGAATCCGTACTTGACCACGTATGTCAGCTTCTCGCCGGGGCCGAACGCCTCCGCGCAGGCGGCGTCATATTGGGGGCGATGAGTTTTCTGTGCTTGCGCCGCCAGGGCGAACGCCAAAGCGGCCAGCGCGATTGAGAGTCTTTTCATGGCTTTCCGTTTTTTTAGAAGCCCTCTCTCCTACCGCGCTGGCCGCTCCTGATATCCAATACTTCGTCTTGCCGGCCTGCTTAGTAGTTGAGGACCTTGTTTTTCGGCGTGGTGGCCACGAATTCTTTGAGGTAGAAAGGTTCGAAATAGGCTATGCTCTCCACCTGCCCTGCTTGCAACCTGTCGTAGGCCAGCTGGGCCATGTCGCGGGCCAACGGCCTGATGCCGCTCATGAAGCGTGCGTTGGGCGATTTTATCACCTCGCGGCACTTGTCAGCCCCGTTGCCACCAAACGTTACCTCGTTATGAGCAAGTTCCGTGCCAAAACTACACCCGTCGACAACCACGGCCGCCGTCTGGGTGATAATCTGACCGTCGCGGCCAATCACCGCCGCGTAGACCTCCATCCGGCGGGCGTCGATCATCGGGCACACCGTACGGCATTCGGGGTCGGCGTCGAACATGGCGCGCGCCATGATGCTGAGCGTCGGGACGGCTATCAGCTTTATGCCCGCGGCGTAGGCAATTCCCTTTGCCGTCGAGGCCCCGATACGCAAACCCGTGTAGGAGCCAGGGCCCGAGCTCACGGCCACGGCGTCGAGGTCGCGGTAGTTGAGGCTTGCCTTGCCCATCAGCTCGGCTATCATTGGCGACAGGCGGGCCGCATGCTGCGCCCCGTCATGCTCAAGGCTCATGAGGGTTTTGCCCGCGTCGCTCAAGGCTACGGAACAAACGTCGGTAGAGGTCTCGATGCTAAGAATCATCTGCTGTTAATGTTTTCGAATGAGAAGTTATCGTCGCCAAGAGAGGGGGGGGGAGCGTCAGTCGCTACGTTTTTTCCCCTTTGGCGCTGCGAATATAGTCATCGGAAACCGAAGAAAAAAAACTTGTCCCGAGGGGTCCGCAAAGGGCATTTTCAATGAGTTACGCCATCGAGAGAGCAGTCGTTAACTTCTTAAATTCAGCTTATTAAGTCTTGTCATAAAAAAATTTGAGCTTTCATGCTCGAACCCTTTTGGCGCATTCGGCAAGTCGGCTTCACTCTAAGCGAGCGGGGGGTGAATTTTTTTTCGCCCTCCGAATGTTAAAGCAGTGAGACAATCTGCGCCCCTTGCACTTGCCTCAGAAAAAACGTATATTCGCGGCCGTGCCACGCGATGGCACGAGTTAGGAATAAACAACACATAACAAAACAACCCTAAAGAAAATGGCAGTAAAAATCCGTCTGGCTCGTCATGGCCGCAAAGGCTACGCATTCTACCACATCGTGGTAGCCGACGTAAGAGCGCCACGTGATGGCAAGTTCATCGAGCGCATCGGTTCCTACAACCCTAACACCAACCCCGCGACCGTCGAAATCGACACCGACGCCGCACTCCGCTGGCTCGCCAACGGCGCGCAACCCACCGACACCGCCCGCAGCCTCTTGTCTCGCGAGGGCGTGATGCTCAAGAAGCACCTCCTCGAGGGCGTCAAGAAGGGCGCTTTCGACGAGGCCACAGCCGAGAAGAAGTACGCCGACTGGAAAGAGCAGAAGGCCCAGAAACTCGCCGCAATCAGCGGCAAAGTGGCTTCCGACAAGGCAGCAGCCGCCAAAGCCCTCCTCGAGCAAGAGGCCAAGATTTGCGCCGACCGCGCTGAGGCCATCGCCAAGAAGAAGGCTGAGGCCGAGGCCGCCAAAGCAGCAGCTGAGGCCGAGGCCGCAGCAGCCACCGAGGCTGAGCCCGCAGCAGAGGCTCCCGCAGCCGAATAGGCCAGCAGCTTAAAAAGGAATCTTCAACTAAGGCCGCCGCGACGAGGTTGTCGCGGCGGCCTTACATTATTCCACACTTTGAGCAAATTCTTATCTTTGCTTGCAGAAACATAACACAGCGTCTCAACGATGGACATAGCAGTCGTAAAATATAACGCGGGCAACATCCGCTCCGTCATCAACGCCATCCAGAGGCTCGGCCTGAAAGCCAACCTTACAGACTCGCCCGACGAGCTCCGCCGCGCCGACAAAGTAATCTTCCCGGGGCAGGGCGAGGCCTCGACTGCCATGGCTTACCTCCGCGACAAGGGGCTCGACGAAGTAATCCGGTCCCTCAAACAACCCGTCTTGGGCATCTGCGTCGGCATGCAGCTCCTTTGCGCCCACTCCGAGGAGGGCGACGTCGATTGCCTCGGCATCTTCGACATACCAGTCCGGCGGTTCCCCATCCCGCAGCCTAACCCCGACAACCTCAAAGTCCCACAGATGGGATGGAACAGCATCCACGACGTCAAGGGACCGCTCTTCTCGCCCGACATGGAGGGAGCCTACGTCTATTGCATCCACAGCTTCTGCGCGCCAGTCGGCCCCTACACGATTGCCAAGTCCACACACACCATCGAATACAGCAACGCCATCAGGCGCGACAACTTCTTCGCCACCCAGTTCCACCCCGAAAAGAGCGGCGACATCGGCCAAGCAATACTCAAAAAATTCATTGACCTCTGATTCCCATGCAGATAATCCCAGCAATCGACGTCATCGACGGCAAGTGCGTCCGACTCAGTAAAGGGGAGTACGACACGAAAAAAGTCTACAACGAAGACCCCCTCGAAGTGGCGCGCCAATTCCAAGACTGGGGCGTCGGGCGCCTCCACGTGGTCGACCTCGACGGCGCCAAAGCCGGGCACATTGTCAACCACAAGACCCTCGACAACATTTGCGGCCACACGAGCCTCACCGTCGACTTCGGTGGCGGACTCAAGACGACCGACGACCTCCGCGTGGCTTTCGATTGCGGCGCGGCAATGGTCACGGGCGGCAGCATAGCCGTGAAGAATCCTGCCGAATTTGAGGCCTGGATTGCGCAATACGGTCCCGAAAGAATAATCCTCGGCGCCGACGCCAAAGACCGCAAAATAGCGGTCACGGGATGGACCGAGACCTCCGCCCAAGACCTCATCCCCTTCGTGAGCGCGTACCGCGCCAAAGGAATCAATAAGGTCATCTGCACCGACATCAGCCGCGACGGCATGCTTCAAGGCCCGGCCGTCGAGCTCTACAAGGAGATGATGGCCAAAGTGGAGGGCCTTTTCGTCATAGCGAGCGGCGGAGTAAGCTGCGCCGCCGACATCGAGGCTCTCGCCGACGCTGGCATCCCCGCCGTCATCGTGGGTAAGGCAATCTACGAGAAACGTATCTCGCCACAAGAGATCATGAGACTAAACGACTCACACTAAGCCCCCTCGGCAACACTCCCCCTCCCCACACATGAGAAAACGCGTGGCAATAAGAATAGCGATGTGCGTGGCGGTCGTTGGGCTGCTCGTCGCCATGGCGTTGCCACACCACCATCACGCCGGCGCTACGGCCGAGGCCGTCGTGCATTGCATCGCCGACGACGGCTCCACGTCCGACGACAACCACTCCACACATGGGCAGGCCGACGTGCCGTGCATAGCCAAGACGGCTTTCAACGTCGCCAAGCAACAGGCCGCCCCTTCCGCCCCGATAGTTTTCATTGCCGCTCCCGCGAAGACCGACCCGGCCGCCCCCTCAACACAACAATCTGTCCCACACCGCGCCGTCGCCTGCTCCGACAACGTCCATGGGCAATCGTCGCCCATCTCCACGCCCCGACGGGGGCCTCCCTTCCTCATGGCATAAAGCCCGGGCGGCGGGGGCACTCCTCTCGCCCCCTCACGACACGCCATTGCGACGCCGAATCCTTCGGCTTCGCGACTTCTGGCGTAATTCAAGTCTTAAACCCTTCTTACGACTTTAGCCATGAACATCATAAAGCTAATCAGCATATTATCCATTTCCTTTTTCCTCGCCTCGTGCCATTCGGCTCACGACCACGACCATGACCATGAGGGCCACGACCACAGCGCCCACGCCCACGAGTCGGCCGCAGAAGACCGAGAGACCGAAGCTCACGACCCCGACGAGGTCCACCTCTCCGACCGCAAAGCCCAATCCTTCGGGCTGACCACCGAGACCGTCACCCCCTCGCCTTTCGAGACCGTCCTCCGCGTTGGCGGAGTAATAGAGCCAGCCGAGGGCGGCACGTCGGCCATCGTCGCACCGCAGGCCGGACTTGTCGACATTGTCGGGGCGAGCCTCGCCGACGGCTCCTACGTCGTCGCGGGCCAGACCATAGCAACAATCTCGGGCAAGTCGCTCCAAGACGGCGACGCAGCCTCACGAGCCAAGTCCGACTATGAGGCCGCGAAAAAAGACTACGAGCGCGCCAAGTCGCTCATCGGAGACAAAATCATTTCCGCCAAAGACTACGACGAAGCCCTCTTGCGCTACGAGACGGCGCGAGCCGCCTACGAGGCCACGGCCGGCAGGATGACCAACGGCGGGGTGGCCGTGAGACCGTCGACGAGCGGACACATCGTGCGCAGCGACGTGGAGCAGGGTGCCTACGTCGCCGCGGGACAGACGCTCGCCGTCATTGAGCATTGCGGCCGCAAGAGGCTTCGCGCCGACGTGCCAGAACGCCATTTCGCTTCGCTCTCTAAGGTCAAGACGGCCAATTTCCGCATCGCCACGGCCGACTCCACCTATTGCGTCACCGACCTCGGCGGACGTCTCCTCTCATTCGGCAGGGCCACGAAGCCAGGCATCCCCTACATCTCCGTCACCTTTGAGTTCGACGACGCCAAAGAGGCTTTCTTCGCCGGGCAATATGCCGACGTCTTCTTGCGCTTCGACGGCGGACAAGACGCCATAACAGTCCCCGACGAGGCCATCATCGAGAGCCAGGGCCTCACGTTCGTCTACGTCAAGAACGCCGACGAGCCGGGGGCCTACCTCCGCCGCGAGGTCCGGACAGGACGCGGCGACGGCCGGCGCACACAAATCACGTCCGGCCTGTCGGAGGGCGAGACGGTGGTGTGCCACGGGGCGCGCCGCCTCCACCTCGCAAGCGCCACAGCCGCCATCCCCGCCCACAACCACAACCACTAAAAACGACGAACACCGTATGCTTGACAGAATAATCCGCTTCGCCCTCGACAACAGGCTCGCGGTGGCTCTCACCGCCCTGCTCGTCCTTCTGGCGGGCGTCTACACGGCCAAGGAGATGGACGTCGACGTCTTCCCCGACCTCAACGCCCCTACGGTTGTCGTCATGACCGAAGCCAAAGGCATGGCGGCCGAGGAGGTCGAGACGCTCGTGACTTTCCCAATCGAGACCGCCGTCAACGGGGCCTCCGGCGTCAGGCGGGTACGCTCCTCGTCGACGACGGGATTCTCCGTCGTGTGGGTGGAATTCGAGTGGGAGACCGACGTCTACGTCGCGCGCCAAATCGTGACCGAGAAAATCGCCATGATCCGAGGGCAACTGCCATCGACGGCCGGAGCCCCGACCCTCGGGCCGCAATCCTCAATCCTTGGCGAGATGATGTTCGTCTCGCTGACCGCCGACAGCACCTCGCCACGCGACCTCCGCACCATGGCCGACTGGCTCATCCGCCCGCGCATCCTCGCCACGGGAGGCGTGGCGCAAGTGGCCGTGATTGGCGGCGACGTCATGGAGTACCAGATTCTCGCCAACCTCGGGCGTATGAAGGCCTTGGGGGTGACGCTGGACGACATCGTCGATGCCACGAGAGAGATGAACGTTTGCGCCGCCGGCGGCACCATCTACGAGCATGGCAACGAGTACATCGTCCGCGGCATGACAAGCTCGGCCGACACCATCGAGCTGGCCAAGACGCCCATCGTGACCGCCAACGGCGGCCGGCTCGCCCTGGCCGACGTCGCCACCGTCACCATCGGGGGCAAAGAGCCGCGGACGGGCGTGGCATCCCACGACGGCCGGACGGCGGTCATGATGACCGTCAGCAAACAACCATCGGTCAGCACCATCGACCTCTCCGCGGCCGTCGACAGGCAGCTCGACGCCCTGCGCTCCGAGTTGCCGCCCGACGTGACCATGAGCACCGACATCTACCGCCAGGAGCGCTTCATACGCAGCTCGATAGACAACGTGCAAAAGGCTCTCGTCGAGGGCGCATTCTTTGTCGTGGTCGTGCTTTTCGTCTTCCTGATGAACGTCCGGACTACCGTCATCTCGCTCGTCACAATACCGCTCTCGCTCGTCACGTGCATCCTGACGCTCAACTTCATGGGCCTGACAATCAACACAATGAGCCTCGGCGGAATGGCCATCGCCATAGGCTCGCTCGTCGACGACGCCATTGTCGACGTCGAGAACGTCTTCAAACGCTTGCGCGAGAACGCCGCACTCCCCCCACCCGAACGCCGCAAGACGACAGAGGTCGTCTTCGAGGCCTCGCGCGAGGTCCGAATCCCAATCCTCAATTCGACGCTTATAATCATAGTGAGCTTCGCGCCTCTCTTCTTCCTTTCGGGGATGGAGGGCCGGATGCTCGCCCCGCTCGGCGTGGCGTTCATCACCTCACTCGTCGCCTCCACTGTCGTGGCCCTGACGCTCACTCCAGTGCTTTGCAGCTGGCTTCTGGGCGGCAAGGGCAAGGCCGCCTCGCGCGAACCCGTCGTCGGGCGGTGGCTGAAGAGGTTCTACGGCAACGCCCTGGCCAAGGCCTTGCGCGCCAAGAGAGCCGTCCTCGCCGTCACGGGAGGGGCTCTCGTTGCCACGCTGGCGCTCTTTTTCACGCTCGGCTCCAACTTCCTGCCCCCCTTCAACGAGGGTTCGTTCACGATTAACGTCAGCACGGTGCCGGGAGTCTCGCTCGCCGAGTCGGACTCCATCGGCCGCCAGGCCGAGATGGCGCTGCTCGCCGTCCCGGAGATTCAGACCGTAGGCCGAAAGACCGGACGCGCTGAGCTAGACGAGCACGCCCTCGGTGTCAACGTCTCAGAGATTGAGGCCCCCTACGTCTTGGGCTCGAGGTCGAAAAGCGAGCTGATGGCCGACGTCCGAAGCCGGCTGGCCGATATTCCGGGCGTGAGCATCGAGGTCGGGTCGCCCATCTCGCACCGCATCGACGCCATGCTCTCGGGTTCCAAAGCCGGCCTGGCCATAAAACTCTTCGGCACCGACCTCAACAAGATGTTCCAGATCGGCAACCAGATAAAAAATGCCATTGCCTACATCGACGGCCTCGCCGACCTCAATGTGGAGCAACAGATTGAGCGTCCGCAACTCCAGATAATCCCCCGCCGCGACATGATGGCCAAGTATGGCGTGACGATGCCGACGCTCACCCGCGCCATCGACGCCCTGCTCGGCGGCCAAGTCGTCTCGACGGTCTACGACAAAGGCCGCGCCTTCGACCTCACACTCAAAGTCGAAGCAGACAGCCGCTCCACGGCCGACAAGATTCGCGACATCACCGTCGACGGCTCCACGGGCAAAGTGCCGCTGGCCAACATCGCCGAGGTGCGCAGCGCCGCCGGCCCGAACACCATAAACCGCGAGAACGTCGCCCGCAAAATCGTCGTGAGCGCCAACGTGGCGGGCCGCGACATGGCAAGCGTCGTGGACGACGTGCGCAGGGCCGTAGACGAGAGGGTCGCCCTGCCCGAAGGCTATCACGTCGAGTATGGCGGCCAGTTCGAGAGCCAGCAAGCCGCCTCGCGGATTCTACTCTTCGCGTCGATTCTCTCCATAATCGCCATCTTCCTGCTGCTCTACAACCAGTTTAAGGATGCCGTGCAGAGCGCAGTCGTGCTGACCAACCTGCCCTTGGCGCTCATCGGCGGGGTCGTCGCCATATGGCTGACGGGCGGCGCGGTGAGCATACCCGCCGTCATCGGCTTCATCTCGCTCTTCGGCATCGCCACGCGCAACGGGATGCTCCTCATCACGCGCTACAACGAGATGCGCGCCCAGGGCCTCAGCCTGGCCGAGAGCGTGGCCCGCGGCTCCGCAGACCGCCTCAACCCCATACTCATGACCGCCCTCACGTCGGCCCTCGCCCTCGTGCCGCTGGCCCTCGGGGGCGACCTGCCGGGCAATGAGATTCAAAGCCCTATGGCGGTGGTCATCCTCGGCGGACTCGTCACGTCTACTCTCCTCAACGGCTTCATCGTCCCCATCATGTACACACTCATACATAAGAAAGAAGAATGAAGAAGACCTTGATTCTCGCCATGGCTATCCTCACCGCGTCCGCCGCAAAAGCCCAACTGTCGGAGGCCGAAGCCCTTGCCGCCATCGAGGCCAACAACCCCGGCCTGCGAGCGGCGCGCCTCGACCTCGACGCCCAAATGGCGCAAAGCGAGGCCGAAACCAAAATGCCCGACCTCGAACTGGGCGGCGGATACCTTTGGCCAGGGCGCAAAGACTTCAGCGTCTCCCAAGCCATCGACTGGGCCGTCGTCAGTCGCCAAAAGCGCAAGACCGCAGCCGCGCGCGACACCCTCCTGGCGGCCCACTACGCCGCCGCGCGCCAAGAAACACTCCTCAACGCGCGGCTGGCTTGGATCGAGGCCACATTCCAAACGGCATTGATTGACATCCACACACGCCACACAGAGGCCATCGGCCGAATCGCCCTCGCCGTCCAACGACGGCTCGACGCCGGCAACGCCCGACAAATCGACGCCAATTACGCACAGTTGGCCTACGCCGCCGCCAACCGACAACTCACGCTCGCCGCCGCCGACCGCGACGAGGCGCTCCTTACGCTCAAGTCGCTCAACGGCGGCGAACCCATCGACCACGCCGAGGCTGCTTTCGCGCCCGCCGCCATGCCGACCGACTTCGAGACATGGTACGCCGACCGCTCCCGACGCGCCCCCTCGCTCAAGGC
>JAFPDB010000152.1 GCA_017390085.1 Bacteroidales bacterium
CCTTTTTCACGGTTTTGCAGTAGAATGAAGGGGCGAATATTCTATGGGAGGATTTATTATGGCTTGGCTGGAACTGAAGATCGAAACAATGCCCGGCAGCATCGACGCTGTGGCTACAGCGCTCACCGCCGGTCAAACCCACCGAATGAGACAACCTTCTGAACGGCAGACACACATAGCCCTGACGCTACTCTCCGGCTTAGGGGTCTTCGCGTTTTGGCGATTCGGCCATCCCGAGGCGCTCTCATGCGCCGAAGAGCTTCAACTCTTCCTCTTCAACGCCGACTACCTCGCCGAGCGGCTCGCCTTCCCTGGCGGATTGGCGGCCTACGCGGGCGAGTTCGTTACCCAATTCTTCAGCCTCCTGACGCTCGGGGCCGCCCTGCAAGCCGCGCTCCTCGTGGCACTGCAACGGCTCACATGGCTCGCCATGCGCCGCGCCGAAGGTCTCTACGCGCTAAGCTTCGCGCCCGCGGCCGCTCTGCTCGTCATGATGGGCGACGAATGCATATTGCCTGGCTACGAGGTCATGCTCATTGCCGGCATGGCGGCTTGCGTCGGAGTGTCGAGGGTAGCGGACAGGGGGGCAGCGCGATGGGCCGCTCTCGCCCTCGGGCTTCCGGCGTTGTTCTACGTGGCGGGCAGCGGGGCCTACGTCATGGCCGCCTACGCAATAGGTATGGCCGTCGGGCGTAAGAGGTTTACCGAGAGCGCGTGCGTGGCGGCCTACATGGTCGTCATTGTCGTAGCGGGCTATCGCCTCTCGGCCTTCCCCCTCGACCTCGTGGCCAAGGGACTGGGAGCCTACCGCCTCCACATAGTGCCGGCCTCGCTCGCCATAGGGGCGTGCATCATGGGGCTGATGCCTTTGGTCAGGCCCCGCGTCGGGCTGCGACACGGTCTGGCGTTCACGGCTGGGGCTTTCGCCATCCTATGCGCGGCAGCAGCCATCGGCACGAGAATCACCTTCGACGAGTTCAAGTATCGCGTCATGCGCTACGACCTTCTGACCCGCAAACGCGACTGGAAAGGCGTGTTGGACCTGGCCAAAAAACATGAGGCGCAATCGCCGCTCGAGTTGGCGTCCATAAACTTCGCCCTCGCCATGAGGGGCGAACTGGGCGAGCGGATGTTCGAATACGCTCAAATAAACAGCGAAGGTCTTATACCCCTCTTCAGCCGCGAAGTCTTCACGACAATGATGACCACAGACATATATTTCGGGCTTGGCATGCTCAACACGTCTCGCCGTTTCGCGTTCGAGGCGCAAGAGTCCATTCCCAACAAGCAAAAAAGCGGCAGGCTGACCAAACGGCTTGCCGAAGTGGCCATAATTGACGGGCACTACGGCATCGCCAGAAGATACCTCAACGTCTTGAGCCAATCATTCGCCTACAGCAAGTGGGCCGACGAGATGACCGAACTCATTAAAGACGACTCCAAAGTCAACTCCCACCCCCTGTACGGCAAGATGCGCAAGCGCCGGCTCACCAAAGACTTCTTCTACAGCGACCGCGAAATGGACCAGATGCTCGGACTCCTTTTCACCCGCGACACGGGCAACCGCATGGCACTGGACTACCTCCTGGCGTGCGAACTCCTGACGCGCGACCTCGGCGGCTTCGTGCGCTACATCCCACTGATGGGCCAGCTGCCCGACGGCGGCCGCGGGCGAATAGCCAAAGCCTACCAAGAGGCGTTGTGCCTAGCGTGGGCCCAAAACCACAAAAGTTTCGACGGAATGCCGTGGCCCGTAGACGCAAGCGTCAAGCGCAGCTTTATAGATTTCGCCCATTCGCAATCCGCCAAACGAGCCGCTCCATCCGTCGGCAACGAGAGACTGAAAACAACCTACTGGTCGTTCTACGTCAAGGCAAAATAACGCCACAACACACATGAAAATCAGAACGTTATACACAGCTTCACTCCTTGCCGTCGTCACGGCTTGCGCCGAAAGGCCCACCGACGTCAAGAGCATCGACGAATTGCCAGAAATTTGGCCGGACTACGCGGGCGTGACCATCCCGCGGAACATAGCCCCCCTCAACTTCGGCATGGCCGACGACGAAGCCACGGCAATGGAGGCAATCGTAGAGGCGAAAGGGGGCATGAGCATCGTGGCGCATGGCAAAGAGGCAAACTTCGACATCGACGAATGGCGCGAGATTGTGACCCGATGCGCCGATGGCGACAGCTTCGTCGTGAGCGTAAGCGCCAAGTACGCCGACGGATGGAAGTCTTTCCGACCGTTCGTGATACGCGTGAGCGCCGACTCGCTCGCCGCATGGGGAATCTCCTACCGCAGAATACGTCCGGGATATGAGATATACAGCAAGATGGGAATATACGAGCGCGAGCTACAGACCTTCCGCGAAAACGCAGTGTTCGAGAACACGGAACTTGCCAACGGCTGCGTGAATTGCCACACCTCGCGGCGCGGCAGCCAAGACGATTTCCTCTTCCACATCCGCGGCGAGAAGGGCGGGACCCTCTTCTGCAAGGACGGCAAAGTCGAGATTCTCAACACCGCGACGGACAAGACAATCGGCTCCGTGACCTACCCCGCATGGCATCCCGACGGGCGCTACGTGGCCTTCTCGGTCAACCAGACACGCCAATCGTTTCACCAAGTGCGCGAGAAACGACTGGAAGTGTTCGACATGGCGTCGGACATCGTCATGTACGACAGCCAGACCC
>JAFPDB010000153.1 GCA_017390085.1 Bacteroidales bacterium
GATGAGGATAAGGTCGCCCGGCTCGGCCTCCATGCGCTCTTTGAGGGCTTGGAGCGACGGCTGGTCGTAGAACTTGTCGACTGACGACTTGACGTTGCCGTCGGCCTCGACGCGCGCGTAGACAAGGCCTTTGGCCCCGATTTGCGGGCGCTTGACGAAGTCGGTCAGCTGGTCGAGCTGTTTGCGGGTGTACGATGCCGCGCCTTTGGCGCAAATGGCGCCTATATACTCGGCTTGGTCGAAGACGGGGAACCCGCGGCCCTGCATCAGGTCTTTGATTTCCACGAACTTCATCCCGAAGCGGAGGTCGGGCTTGTCCGACCCGTAGTATTTCATGGCGTCGCTCCATTTCATCCTTTGGAACGGCTCTTTGAAGTCGATGCCCTTGACGCTGCGGAACAGCTCTTTCATGAGGCCTTCGAACACCTCGAGGATGTCCTCTTGCTCGATGAAGCTCATCTCGCAGTCGATTTGCGTGAACTCGGGCTGGCGGTCGGCGCGGAGGTCCTCGTCGCGGAAGCACTTGACAATCTGGAAGTAGCGGTCGAAGCCCGCCACCATGAGCAGCTGCTTGAGCGTCTGTGGGCTTTGGGGCAGGGCGTAGAACTGGCCGGGGTTCATGCGGCTCGGGACCACGAAGTCGCGCGCGCCCTCGGGCGTGGAGCCGATGAGGACGGGGGTCTCGACTTCGAGGAATTTGAGGTCGGAGAGGTAGGCCCGGATTTTCTGGCAGATGTCGTGGCGCAGCTCCATGTTGCGGCGCACGGCCTGGCGGCGGAGATCCAGGTAGCGGTATTTCATGCGGAGGTCGTCGCCTCCGTCGGTGTCGTCTTCGATGGTGAAGGGCGGGGTGGCGCTCTCGTTGAGGACGGTCAGGCCGTTGGCTATAATCTCAATCTCGCCTGTGGGGAGGTTTTTGTTCTTGCTCTCGCGCTCGCGGACGGTGCCCGTGACTTGGATTACGTACTCGCGCCCGAGTTTCTGGGCGGCGTCGTTGAGGGCGGCGTCGGTCTCTGAATTAAAAACAATCTGGGTGATTCCGTATCTGTCGCGGATGTCGACGAAGGTCATGCCTCCCATCTTGCGGGAGCGTTGTACCCATCCGGCGAGTGTGGTCTGGATGCCGGCGTCGGCGATGCGGAGTTCTCCGCACGTGTGTGTCCTGTACATACCTTATTTTACGTTTCTAACACTTTTCATGAGCGAAGTTATGAAAACTAACGGCTCGTGACAATGCGATGTGTGAGAAAATGAAAGGGCGTGGCGCACTTCCAGCTTATTTTATGATAGCGTAGGGCCGAAAACGCTGTCACTTTATGGCGTCGAGTATCTGCTCGCCATGGATTTTGGTCTTTATCTCCTTGGGACCCATTATCCGCTCCACTATGCCCTCCTCGTTGACCAGGTACGTGGTGCGGATCGTGCCGACGGTCTTGCGGCCGCACGCCACTTTCTCGCCCCAGCTGCCGAGGGCTTGGAGCAGCTCGGTCGACGTGTCGGCAATGAGCGGGAATTCGAGGCCTTGGGCCGTGGCGAATTTTAGCTGGGTCTCTTGTTTGTCTTTGCTCACGCCGACTATGGCGTAGCCTTGCGCCTCGAGTTCGGCCTTATGGGCTTGCAGTGAGCAGGCCTCGGCCGTGCAGCCGGGGGTGTTGGCCTTCGGGTAGGTGTAGAGCACGATTTTGCGACCCCTGAAGTCGCTGCTCTTTATCTCGTTGCCGTGCTGGTCGATGCCGAGCCTTTCGGGTATCTTGTCTCCGATGTTCATGATTGTTAATGGGTTTTGGGTGTCTTGTTGGGCAAATATACGTCTTATTCGCTCAACGGCGGCTGTCAAAATCGCACGGCCGCGGGACAAAAGAAGGGCGGCACGCAGTGTGCCGCCCTTCCGGGGTGTCTGGTTGCCAGACGTGAATGTTCTTTTCGGGGCCTATTGGCCGAGGTAGCTCTTCAGGAGCTTGCAACGGGTGCCTTGGCGGAGGCGGCGGATGGCCTTCTCCTTGATTTGGCGGACGCGCTCGCGCGTGAGGCCGAACTTCTCGCCAATCTCTTCGAGCGTCATCTCTTGGCAGCCGATGCCGAAGAAGGACTTGACGATGTCGCTCTCGCGCTCGGGCAGGGTGCTCAGGGCGCGGTCTATCTCGCGCGAGAGGCTCTCGCTTATCAGGCCGCGGTCGGCGTTTGGCGAGTCTTGGTTAACCAGCACGTCGAGCAGGCTGTTCTCTTCGCCGTCGGTGAAGGGGGCGTCGACGGAGACGTGGCGGCCGGAGACGCGGAGGGTGTCCTGGACTTTGTCGGCGGGCAGGTCGAGTTTCTCGGCGAGCTCCTCGGCAGAGGGCTTGCGCTCATTTTCCTGCTCGAATTTAGAGTAGGCCTTGTTGATTTTGTTCAGCGAGCCGACTTGGTTGAGGGGCAGGCGCACGATGCGGCTCTGCTCGGCCAGCGCCTGAAGGATGGACTGGCGTATCCACCATACGGCGTAGCTGATGAACTTGAAGCCGCGGGTCTCGTCGAACTTCTCTGCCGCCTTGATGAGGCCGAGGTTGCCCTCGTTGATGAGGTCGGGAAGGCTGAGGCCCTGGTTCTGATATTGTTTTGCTACGGAGACTACGAAACGGAGATTGGCTTTGGTCAGCTTTTCGAGGGCCGCTTGGTCGCCTTGCTTGATTCGCTGCGCGAGCTCTACCTCTTCGTCTACGCTTACGAGCTCTTCACGACCAATTTCTTGAAGGTACTTGTCCAGCGATGCGCTTTCGCGGTTCGTGATGGACTTAGAAATTTTAAGTTGCCTCATTATTTATCCGTTACTCTTATAAGTGTTGAATCCCGCAATCGGAATGCAGACGCGAAGTTAAGCAAATTTGGCTTTTATGTCTGCACACCTTGCATACGTTTGGGATGCGTAAAGGTTTGTTTTTAAGATATATTAAGGAGAGAATCGTGTCTCCGCCCCCTCTGGTTTCGAGGGGGTGGAGACACGATGCGTGTGCCGAGGTCGCGCGGAGCTATTGCAGGTCGATGGCGAAGTAGCGCACTTGCCCGTTGGGGTAAACTCCTGCGAGGAAGAGGCCGTCGGAGGCCGATGCCACCACTTGCTGGAAGGTGCTGACGGAGGTCAGCGGGACCCTGTTGGCCTTGGTGATGATGAATCCCTCGCGGATTCCGGCCTCCTTGAGTTTGCCGTCGCCGAGGCTCTCCACTTTCAGTCCGTAGCGCAGCCCGAGCTTGCGGCTGTCGTCGTCGCCGATGGGGGTGAGTTTCGCGCCGAGCATTTCGGAGTCGGCGCCTTTGACGATGCCCGTCGTGCCGCGCGTGTTGCGCAGGGTGGCGATGAACTCTTGCTCCTTGCCGTCGCGGAATATGGTGAGCTTGACCGAGTCGCCGGGGCGGTGTTGCGCCACCCGCGATTGCAGGTCGGGCACGGAGTTCACGGCCTCGTCGTCGACTTTCAGTATCACGTCCTGCTCCTTCACGCCCGCCGCCTTGGCGGCCCCGCCGTCTGCCACACTCGCCACCATCACGCCCTCGGGGCGTTCGAGGCCGAGGTCCGTGGCCGTTTGCGCGTCGACATCCTTGATCCTCACGCCCAGGAGCGCGCGCTGCACCTCGCCATACGTCATGAGGTCTTGAGCCACTTTCTGGGCGATGTTGGCCGGCACGGCAAACGAGTAGCCTGAGAATGAGCCTGTTGGCGAGGCTATGGCCGTGTTGATGCCAATCACCTCGCCGCGGGTGTTGACCAGCGCGCCGCCGCTGTTGCCGGGGTTGACGGCCGCGTCGGTCTGGATGAACGACTCGATGGCCATGTTCGACGTGTTGATGCCCACGTGGCGCCCTTTGGCGGAGACTATGCCTGCCGTGACGGTGCTCGTCAGGTTGAAGGGGTTGCCCACGGCCAGGACCCATTCGCCGATCCTGACGTCGTCGGAGTTGCCAAACGCCAGGGGCTGGAGCCCGTCGGCCTCGATCTTGACGAGGGCGATGTCGGTCGTGGGGTCGGTGCCGACGAGCGTGGCGGCGAAGGAGCGCTTGTCGTTCAGCACGACCTCAATCTTGTCGGCGCCGTTGATGACGTGGTTGTTCGTGACGATGTAGCCGTCGGAGCTTATGATCACGCCCGAGCCGGAGCCCTGGACGGGCTGCTGGCGTTGCTGCTGGCGGCCTATGCCCGGCCCGAAGAAGAACTCGAAGAGGTCCGTCCCGCCGAATTGCTGGCCATATTGCTGTTGCGACACCTTGATGTGGACTACGCTGTTGACCGTCAGCTCGGCCGCCGCGGTGAAGTCGGTCGTGGCGGCTGGCGCGTTGAGCACAGTGCAGGCAGGGATTGTGGCGGGGACCGCCGTCTCTGAAGGAACGGAAGCCGCGTAGCGCGAGTAGACGTATGCGCCAAATCCGGCGCACGCGAGGCTGGCAGCCGATGCCAGGAGGTATTTTTTGATTTCCATTTCTAAACTGGTTTTGTCGTTTTTCTTGACGCGAAGGTGCAACGCCTACACGCGGGAACGAAAAAAATTCAACGACCGGGCCGACGGCCGAGACAAACGTCAGCAATAGCCAGAAAGCCCTTTTCGTTGAAAAAATATGGACGTTGGCGGCCGCGTTTCGCGCGGCTGTCCTGACAAAAAGCTATTTTCGCGATAGTGTAACACAATGACTTAGAAAGAAGAACATGAAACTGCTTTTCTTGGGCCTTGGCGGTCAAGAGATACTGGTCATCGCCACCCTTGTCTTGCTCCTTTTCGGAGGGAAGAAAATCCCTGAGCTCATGAGCGGGATCGGCAAGGGCGTCAAGAGCTTCCGCGACGGCATGAACGGCACTAAGACCGACGACACAGACCCCAAGGCCGGCGAGGCCAATGGCGAAGCCAAGTAGTCTTTTGTGGAGGATTCCGAAAAAACATTTTGGGAGCATCTTGACGACCTGCGCGGCCTGCTGGTCCGCATCGTCGTCGTCGTCGTGGCTCTGACCATAGCTTGCTTTTGCTTCAAAGACGCGCTGTTCGACTTCATAATGGCGCCGTCGCGTCCCGACTTCGTCCTCTACCGGGTCCTGGGCGGGCTCGCCCCCCCCGACGTCGACGGCGGGATCATCAACACGCGCCTCTCCGGCCAGCTCATGATTCACCTCAAGGTGGCAATGGGCGCCGGGATATGCCTCTCGGCCCCCGTGGTCGCCTTCTTCGTGGCGCGCTACCTCTCGCCCGCCCTCTACCCGGGCGAGCGCAGGGCCATGACCGCGGCATTCGCCTGGGGAGGGCTGCTCTTCGCGGCTGGCGCGGCTTTGTCCTACGTTCTGGTCTTCCCCCTGGCATACCGGTTCCTCATGACGTATGAGGTATCGCCCTTGGTGAGCAATATGGTCGACATCCAGTCCTACGTCGACAACATGTTGATGTTGTGCATCATGATGGGCGTGCTGTTCGAGCTGCCAGTCGTGGCGCGGATCTTGAGCGGGATGGGGCTCCTGACGCGTCGGGCGATGAGGCAATATCGCCGCCATGCCATATTGGCAATCGTGACGCTCGCCGCCATCGTCACCCCCACGACCGACATCCTGACCCTTGGACTCGTAAGCCTCCCCGTCTGGCTACTTTATGAGGCGAGCATCCTTGTCGTAAGGAAATAAAGAGTTAACTTCGCGTAAATTAATAACATAACGTAATTCGGCTCGGGAGCGGGCCGCGCCCCGAAAGGGCAAGAGCGGACACTCTCGGGAAACCGTCGACGCCGCGTGCGGCTGTGAAGCCACACCGCGTCGGGAGCCAGAAACATTTAATCATAAGCTAAGAAATGGCAAACATCGTGGCAATCGTTGGGCGCCCCAACGTCGGCAAGTCCACACTCTTCAACCGCCTCGTAGGAACTCGTCAGGCCATTGTCGACGAGGTCGCGGGCGTAACCCGCGACCGCCAGTACGGCAAAGTGCAATGGAGCGGCAAAGAGTTTTCAATCATCGACACTGGCGGCTACGCCAACAACTCCGACGACATCTTTGAAGGCGAGATCCGCAAGCAAGTGAAGCTCGCCATCGACGAGGCGGCCCTGATCCTCTTCGTCGTCGACGTCTTGACGGGAATCACAGACTACGACGACCTCGTGGCCGACATGCTCCGCCGCTCCCGCAAGCCCGTGATCGTCGTGGCCAACAAGGCCGACACGGGCGACAAGATGTCCGGAATGCACGAGTTCTACAGCTTCGGCCTCGGCGACATCTACGCCATCAGCTCAGCCAACGGCAGCGGCACGGGCGACCTGCTCGACAAAATCCTTGAGAGCCTGCCCGACGACGTCTCGAGCGACATCGACGACTCGCTGCCAAAATTCTGCGTCGTCGGCCGCCCCAACGCAGGCAAGAGCTCCATCATCAACGCTTTCATCGGCGAAGAGCGCAACATCGTGACCGACATCGCCGGCACCACCCGCGACAGCATCTTCACCCGCTACAACAAGTTCGGCCACGACTTCTACCTCGTCGACACCGCCGGACTGCGGAAGCGAAACAAGGAGAAGGACGACGTGGAGTTCTACTCCACCATGCGCAGCGTCCGAGCCATCGAGAGCTCCGACGTCTGCATCCTGATGGTCGACGCAGCGCGAGGCCTCGAGTCGCAAGACAAGAAGATTTTCAGCCTCATTGAGCGCAACAAGAAGGGCGTCGTCGTAGTAGTCAACAAGTGGGACCTCGTCGAGAAGAGCAACAACACCATGAAGAAATGGGAAGACGCCATACGCACGGAGTTCGCGCCCTATACTGACATCCCCATCATCTTCACCTCCGTGCCCAACAAGCAGCGAATCCATAAAGTAGTCGAAGAGGCCTGCCGCGTCTATGAGAACATGAAGCGCAAGGTCGGGACCTCGCAGCTCAACGAGCTCCTGCTCCCTGCCGTCGGGGCCTACCCACCACCCGAGACCAAAGGCAAAGTGGTCAAAATCAAGTACGTTACCCAGCTCCCGACGGCTTCGCCGACTTTCGCTTTCTTCTGCAAC
>JAFPDB010000154.1 GCA_017390085.1 Bacteroidales bacterium
GCTCTACAAGTCCACTTTGGCCACAGTCTCTCAATCGCTCGAAGCTTAACCTAACCCAGCGAGATCTTCAGCATGAAAAGCAGAATATTAACACTCTCCCTCGCACTGATGGCCGCCGTAGCCGCGCCTGCCATCTCTGCTGAGGCGCAAGAGGCGCACCAGTGGCAGTTCTCGCTCGTGCTGGGCCACAACAACACGTTCAATCAGAACACTGCGGCGTACCTCACGCCGGAGTACAGCACATCTTCCCAGCCCGGTCTGGGCCTCGGCAGCGGCTCCCAAATGAGCAAAGATCCGGGCTACTACCTCAACCTCGGAGAGCTCGGCAACAACAGCCTCGTCAACATGCTCGGCATCCAGACCAGGTTTTTCCTCTCCGAAAAGCTGAGCCTCAACGCGCTCTTCGCCATGGATTTGGCCAACACCCCGGCCAAGAACTATGAGGAGGGCTACGACGGCGACGGCTACGCCATCCCGGCATCCCGATACATTGAGGGTCGTCTCGCCACGAACATGATTGGGCAGATCGGCGTCAATTGGCACTTCAAGACAAGCAACGAGCACATCGGGCTCTACACGGGTCTCCAGGTCGGTGGCCAGTTCGGCAGGGTGCGGACCACGCGCCCCTACACCGGCGACGACGACAAGGACATCTTCCTGCCCGAGAAAAACGCCGGCCAGATTTGGACTCTCTCAGGCTACTTGGTTGGCGGTGTCGAATACGAGTTCGTCAAGGGCTTCCTCCTTGGCTTCGAAGTAGCCCCGGCCGCCTACCACCACAGCCAAGTTGAGCTCCACCCCGAGTATTCGGACGACTATATCGCCAAGAACCAGACATTCAGGTTCTTCGCCAACCCCCAGCTAAAGATTAGCTTCCGCTTCTAAAAATTAGTGCTGTTCCTTCCTTAGTAGAAGCAATTAAGTCCAAATTTTGCCCCCCGACGAGGCCGAGTGCCATGTCGGGGGGCATTCTTTTCCCCATGCCCCGCCCAAATGTGAAACTTTGAAAAAATATTTTCTGACCGTCAAGCTGCTGATTGTCAATGCCAAATACGGTCCACCGCACAAAAATGCGCCCAGTTGGTTTAAAAAAATTAATAAAACTATTGCGCGGTTATTAATAAATGCTCATATTTGCAGTGTCAAAAGAACGGTAATAAGGATGGCGGTTGGCGAGGCTCGAGCCTCCCTGCCAAGCCTCAAAAATATAACCGTCGTGATGACGGTATTTCATCTGTTGTTGTCTATTGTTGATTAAAGCCTCATACATACGTGTGTGAGGCTTTAATTGTGTCCATACGCAAGGTCGGAGGGCGTTTTCCTCGCACGCAAAAAAAAGTCAAGCCCCGCCACAGGGTCATCCTGTGGCGGGGCTTGATTGGGATGTCCGGTATAGGGCTCTACGCGCCGTACATGGCCTCGCGTTTGGCTCTGATGGCCTCGTCTTGCATATACTCCTCGAAGTCCATATACTTGTCTATCGTCCCGCTCGGCGTAATCTCTATCACGCGGTTGCAGACCGAACGAATGAACTCGTGGTCGTGGCTCGTCATGAGGATGTTGCCGGGGTAGGTCTTCATGTTGTTGTTGAACGCCTGGATTGACTCCATGTCCAAGTGGTTGGTCGGGTGGTCCAGCATCACGACGTTGGGGTTGGCGAGCATCATCTTGGCGATCATGCAGCGCATCTTCTCGCCGCCCGAGAGGACGTTGCACGTCTTCTTGATGTCCTCGCTTCCGAACAACATCTTGCCGAGATACTGGCGCAGGAAGAAGTCCTCGGTGTTGGGCGAGAATTGCGCCAGCCAGTTCGTCAGGTCGACCTTCTTGTCGAAGAAGTCCGTGTTGTCGAGAGGGAGGTAGGCCATTGAGATTGTCGTGCCCCAGGAGAACGTGCCGCTCGTGGGCTGAAGCTCGCCGTTGAGAATCTTGTAGAGTGCCGTCGTGGCGCGCACGTCGTGGGAGAGGAGGCAAATCTTGTCGTTCTTCTCGACGTTGAACGATATCTCGTCGAAGAGCTTCGTGCCGTCCTCCATCACGTAGCAGAGGTCGCGAATCTCCAGGACCTTGTCGCCCGCGGGGCGCTCGGGGGTGAAGATTATGCCGGGGTAGCGGCGTGTCGAGGGGGCTATCTCCTCAATGTTGAGCTTCTCGAGCATCTTCTTGCGGCTCGTCGTCTGCTTGCTCTTGGCCACGTTGGCCGAGAAGCGGGAGATGAACTCCATGAGTTCCTTGCGTTTCTCCTCGGCCTTCTTGTTTTGTGCGGCCTGCTGGCGGAGGGCGAGCTGCGAGCTCTCGTACCAGAATGTGTAGTTGCCCGAGAACATACGTATCTTGCCGTAGTCGATGTCCACGATGTCGGTGCAGACGTTGTCGAGGAAGTGGCGGTCGTGGCTCACGACGATGAC
>JAFPDB010000155.1 GCA_017390085.1 Bacteroidales bacterium
CCAGATGGAAGCCCTCATGGCCTTCATGCAAGCGGCCGGCGGCGCGGGGCAAGCCACAATGGGCAAGAGGCTCACAAAAGAGCAAATAGAGCAAGGCGGCCGGGTGACGGCCGCCGCCCTCGCCGAACTCGTCAAGAAAGGCATCCTGACCCAGGAGCGGACGGCCGTCTCGCGCCTCGGCAAGGCGCAGGGACAGGCCATGCCGTTAAGCGAGCTGTCCGACATCCAGGCGCAAGCCCTGCGCGAGATTAGGCAGAAAAGCGAAGGCGGCAGGCCCGTCCTGCTCTACGGAGTCACGGGCTCGGGAAAGACCGAGGTCTACATCCACCTCATATCGGAAGCCATAAGCGAGGGGCGCAACGTCCTCTACCTTCTACCCGAAATAGCCCTCACGACCCAGATTACCGAACGCCTGAGCCGCCACTTCGGCAGCGAGATGGTCGTCTACCACAGCAAGTTCTCCGACGCCGAGCGTGTCGAGGTCTGGAAAAAGCTCCTCAGCCCCAAGCCGCCGCGGCTCATATTGGGCGTCCGCTCGTCGGTGCTGCTGCCCTTGCCGAACCTTGGCCTCGTGATTGTCGACGAGGAGCACGAGGGCAGCTTCAAACAGTACGACCCCGCCCCGCGCTACAACGCCCGCGACATGGCCATCGTCCTGGCGGGGCAGGCGGGCGGCGGGTGCCGCGTCGTGCTGGGCAGCGCCACGCCGAGCCTCGAGAGCTGGGACAACGCCCGGCGTGGCAAGTACGGCCTCGTGCGCCTCGACCGTCGCCATGCCGGCCTCGAGCTGCCCGAGGTCGAGACCATAGACATGAGGGCGGCGCGGAAGCGCAAGGCCGTCCGCGGCATATTCTCCTATCGGCTCAATGAGGTGATAAGCAAGGCGTTGGAGGGAGGCGAGCAGCTCATTCTTTTCCAGAACAGGCGCGGATTCTCGCCCATCGTCGAGTGTGCCCAATGCGCCATGGTGTCCAAATGCGTCAATTGCGACGTCAGCCTGACCTATCATAAGAAGACGGCTCAACTCGTCTGCCACTATTGCGGCTACAGCATAGGGTTGCCGCCCGTCTGCCCGGCGTGCGGCAACC
Organism: Bacteroidales bacterium; assembly: GCA_017390085.1. GTDB lineage: Bacteria > Bacteroidota > Bacteroidia > Bacteroidales > Marinilabiliaceae > W3P20-009. Next base: position 1,089 of record JAFPDB010000155.1, read on the forward strand.
CGAGCCTCACGCCCGAAGGGTTCGGCACGGAGAAGATTGAGGAGGAGTGCGCTGAGCAATTCCCCAAGGCGCGGGTGGCGCGCATGGACCTCGACACGGCGCGCAGCCGCAAGGCTTTCGAGGAGCTGATTCAGCAATTCGCGGCGCGCAAGTTCGACATACTCATCGGCACCCAGATGGTGACCAAAGGCCTCGACTTCGAGGGCGTGACGACCGTCGGTATCATGAACGCCGACTCGCTCGTCAAGATGCCCGACTTCCGCGCCGACGAGCGCGCCTACCAGCTCATGGCGCAAGTGAGCGGAAGGGCGGGGCGCAAGGGGCGGCGCGGCAAGGTCTATATACAGACCTCGGACACGGGGCACCCCGTCGTTAAGGCCGTCTGCGCCAACGACTACGAGGGCAACGCCGAACGGCTCCTGGCCGAGCGCGAGGCCTATTTCTTCCCCCCCTTCTCGCGTATGATATCGCTCACGGTCAAGCACCGCGACGCGCAGACGGCCCTCGACGCGGCCCGCGGGCTCGGCATGGCGCTGCAAGCCAAGTTCGGAAACCTCGTGCGCGGCCCCATACCCCCGGCCGTGGCGAGGGTCTCGAACCTCTTCATGCAGGAGATTGTATTGCGGATACCCAAGACGGCCAACCCCGTCCAGTTCAAGAGCCTCATGATGGCGGACGTCAACGCCATGCTGGCCGATATGCGTTTCCGCTCCGTCGTCGTGCGCATCGACGTCGACCCCTATTAGCAAGGAGATTTGCAAAAAACATAAAACCAGAGATATGAAAATCATAGCCGACGACAAGATACCCTTTCTTCGCGGTGCGCTCGAGCCCGTGGCGGAAGTCATATATAAAGAGGGTAAAAGCATCAGCCGCTCCGACGTTGAGGATGCCGACGCCATAATCACCCGGACCCGCACGCGTTGCGACGCGTCGCTTCTCGACGGCACGAAAGTCCGCGGCATCTTCACCGCCACCATAGGCTACGACCACATCGACACGGCCTATTGCCGCGAGCGCGGCATTTTCTGGGCCAATGCGCCGGCCTGCAACTCGCGCTCCGTCGAGCAATACGTGGCCTCGGCTTTGGCCGTGCTGCGGCTGCGGCATGGCGTGACGTTGCGCGGCAAGACCATAGCCGTGGTGGGCGTGGGCAACGTCGGGAAGCTCGTGACCGCATTGTGCGGGAAGTTGGGGATGAGGGTGCTGCGCGTCGACCCCCCGCGCGCCGACGCCGAGGGCCCGGAGGACTTCACCCCCTATTACGACGCGTTGGCCGAGGCCGACATCGTGACGTACCACACTCCGCTGTCGCCACGCGGCGCCCATCCCACGCTCCATCTGCTGGACAGCCGGGCAGTGGCGCGTATGCGTCAGGGGGTCATTGTCATAAACAGCAGTCGCGGCCCCGTGTGCGGCACCCGGACTCTCGTGAGCGGATTGCGCAACGGGCGTATAGGCCATGCCGTAATCGACGTCTGGGAGAACGAGCCCGACATCTCGCGCGACCTCTTGGGCATGGCCACCGTGGCCACGCCTCACGTGGCGGGCTATAGCACCGACAGCAAGCTCCGGGGGACCCAGATGGCCGTAGGCGCGTTGTGTGAGCACTTCGGGCTGCGCACGCCGTGGCAGGCCCCCGAGCTGCCCGCACCGCCAGAGCCGGTTTTCGACCCGTCGGCCGCCGCCGACGAGGAGGAGGCCGTCTGCCGTCTATTCCTCCACGTCTACGACATCGAGGCGGACATGGCCGCCCTGAGGGCCAAGCCCGAAGAGTTTGAGCGACTTCGCGGCGACTATCACCTACGCCGGGAGATTGGCTCCTTCCGTCTGGCCGAGGGGGCTAAGTATGCCGACTTTTTGCGACAATTTGGCGTCAAATAGTGCCGTGGGTATGCGTACTTTTCAGATGAAGCCTTATGGCGAAGTGATTGTGACGGAGCGTAGCCGCATGACGCGCATAATCTTGCGCATCGGCAGCGACTTGCGTCTGCGCGTCACGGCCCCGATAGGGATGTCGGACAACGACATACGCCGATTCATTGCCAGCAACGAGGAGCCAATTTCCAAAATGTTGGAGAAGGTGCGCGCCAACCATTCCGCTGACGCGGGCTATTTTGAGCCGGGCGTGGAATTCCGCACCCGGCGGCGCAGGCTGCGCATGATGCCGACATCGAAGGACGGCAAAGCCAGCGCCACGATTGGCGGCGAGTGGGTGAGCGTGGTCTATCCTCCTGACTTGGACGTCAGAGACCTTGGCTTTCAGGAGTTTGTGACCAAGGTGATAGGCAGGGCGTACATGATGGAGGCGGCCGAGGTGTTGCCTAAGATGGTCGAGCGGATTGCGAAGGCCAACAGGCTGAAGTATCGCAAAGTGGACCTGCGCGACATGAAGTCGAAGTGGGGCAGCTGCTCGTCGGACGGGAGGATTTGCCTCAACGTCCAGCTCATGAAGCTACCCGACAGGCTGATAGAACTCGTCGTGGCTCATGAGCTTACGCACACAATCCACATGGATCACAGTAAGGCGTTCTATGCCGATTTGGACAAAATCCTGGCTGGGCGGCACGACGAGCTGAACAATGAGCTGAAGAAATACGACACCATTGTGACGCCCTCCGACTCCTACGTCGAGGCGTAGCCGAGCGTGGCCAGGCCCAGGCTGGCCCCCTCAATCTCAGCAAGTTTTTCGAGGCAAGCCTCGCACGTGGCCCCGGTCGTGAAGACGTCGTCGACGAGCAGGAGCCTCAGCCCCGCGGCGCGTTTGGCTCCCTTGCCGAGCGCGAACACCCCGTGGACGTTCAAGTAGCGTTGGTCTGCCGAGAGGTGGGTCTGCGTTGGGGTGGCGCGGCTTCGGATCAGGACGTCGGTCATGACGGGGAGTCCCGTCACGTCGGCAATTCCCAAGGCCAGGACGTGGCTCTGGTTGTAGCCGCGCTCCGATAGCCGCCGCCGATGCAGGGGGACGGGGATCAGGGCGTCGTAGGAGTCGGTGAAGCCGGTATGGGCGGCGCGCCGTCCCATCTCGCGACCGAGGTCCCTGGCGACGTTGCGGTCGTCCTTATACTTGAATTGGTGGATGAGCCGTCTAAGGGTCTCACCCTTATGGAAATAGAAGCAGCTGAAGGCCGACAGGAGCTTGGCGCGCCCCTCCATTCGCGTCATGACGGGGTTTTGTGGCCATGTCTCGAAACTTGTGGCCGGAAGCCTGTCGAGGCAAAGCCGGCACACGCTCATCTCCGCCTCGGTCAACGGGGCTCCGCAAACGCAGCAGTGGGCGACGGGCGCGCATACTTCGGCGGCGCCGCGGGCCAGCCTGACGAGCCATGTAAGGAACTTGAATGCCATGGGTTGGCGTGGCTATGCCCTTGCCTCGCCCTATAGCCTTGCCTTGAATCGCAGGCCCATGACGATGACGTCGTCGACGGCGCCGAGGTTGTGCCGCCACTTGTCGTAGGTGGTGTTGAGGTGCGCGAGCTGGTCCTCCATCGGCTCGTCGGCAATCTCCTCGAGCATGGTCGTGAAGCGTTTTGTGGAGAACTTGAGTGCTTCGTCCTCCTCAATAATGCCGTGCTGCTCTGGAGTGTCCTTTAGCGGGTCGGCGCCGAGCTGGTCGGTGTAGCCGTCGGAGCAGAGGTATATGCAGTCGCCGTCTTGGAGTTGCGACGTCGTCTCGGTGAAGACGTTGTCGTTCCAGACGTCGCCAATGGCCCTGCGGGTGCCCTTGATTGTGGAGATGGAGCCTCGGCGTACGATGTAGACGGGGCGTTTGGCGGCGGCAGATATCATGACTCCCGTCTTCATGTCGACATCGATTATGGCGCAGTCCATGCCGTCGTGCGTCTCGACGCTCTGGTTCTTGTTGAGTGTCTGTTTGACCTCTTTGTCCAGCCGCTCGAGGAGTTTGGCGGGGTGGCGGTTGTCGGGGTCGCGTGTTGCCTCGTTGAGGATGGTTGTTCCGATGAGTGTCATGAACGCCCCAGGGACGCCGTGGCCAGTGCAGTCGGCGCAGCAGATGAGGGCGTGGTCGTCGTACATGTTGAACCAGTAGAAGTCGCCGCTGACGATGTCGCGTGGGCGGAAGAGCAGGAACGAGTCGGCGAAGGGGAGGTCCTGGAGGCTTGTGCGCGAGGGCAATACGGCAGTCTGTATGCGGTTGGCGTAGGTTATGCTGCCCATGATGTCTTTGTTCTTGCTCTCGATCTCGTTCTTCTTGTCGTTGATTTCCTTGGTTTGCCTCATGACCTCGTCTTCGAGCTCTTGCTGCCTCTCCATGAGTTTGCGCTCCCTCCACTTGGCGAAGGCCCTTATGCCGGCGAGGAGCAGGATTACGGCCAGGACGTTGACCCAGGCCATTTTCCAGAATGGCTTGTCGATGTGGATTGGGATTCTGAGCGGGCGCTGGCATACGATGCCCGAGCTGTTGAAAGCCCTGATGTTGAGGATGTAGTCGCCGTCGGGGATGTAGTCGAACTCCTTGTGGTTTTGCGTGCCGAGTGGCGACCATTGCGGCGCGGAGTCGTCGCCTTGGCGCTGCATCCAGTACTCGTAGGTGACGTTGGCCTGGTCTTTCATGCAGATGCCGACGAACTCGAAAGACAGCTTGTCGGGGTCGCCGCGGTAGGGGTAGGGCAGGTTGATGGGTTCGAAGATGTCGTGCCTTTTTCCCGATATTGTGACGTTGGTGAGGTTGATTATGGGCGCGACCCCGTTGCGCTTGTCGTAGGCGCTGATGTAGTGGATTACGCCCTTGGTGGAGGAGAACCACAGGTCGCCGTTGTGCGCGGAGTGGACGTTGGTGAACTCGTAGTCGAGTCCGTTTTCGGGTCCGAAGGTCCTCATGTTGCCGTTGATAAGGTCGATGCAGCTGAGGCCGGGCTGGTGGCATACCCATATGTGTCCGCTGCCGTCGCGTGCGAGCTCGTAGCAGTAGTTTTTGGCCAGTCCGTCGTTGGTCGTGATGGTGACGATGGAGTCGTTGCCGGTGCAGAGGATTCCGTTGTTGACTGTCGAGATCCAGAATCGGCCCCTGTCGTCGGCGACCATTCCCGCCACGTCGATGGGGATGTCGGCGAGCCGGTGGACGTCGAAGGACTCGGCGTCGTAGAGCATGGCTATGCCTCCGTCTTTTGGCCCGCACCATAGCTGTCCCTCGTTGTCGAGCATGACGAAGTTTATGCAGTTGTGCGGCAGGCCGTCGGAGGTGGTGTAGAAGCGGTAGTCGTGTTTGCGCTGGAGGCTGAAGGTGAGCAGGCCTCCGGCGGTGGCGGCGTAGAGGCAAGTGTCGTCGATGGCCAGGTCGTTGATTGTGAGCTGGTTGGTCTGAGCCGTGGGGATGTCGAGTCGGCGGAAGCGCAGCTCGCCGTTGGTGCGGTAGAAGATGCCGGAGCTGCGGGTGCCGATGTATTGTGTGTGGTCTTTGCCCGAGAAGACGATGCTGGTGACTTCGGATCGGGCGGGTAGCCCGTTGTTGTTGTCGTAGAGCTCGAAGTTGGACATGCATTTGGTGTCCATGCTCACGACCCCGTCGTTGGTGCCCATCCAGAGGCGTTCGCCGTCGAGGTAGGTGGCGAAGACTTTTGCTTTTGTGAGTCCGATGTCGGAGAGGTTGTAGAGCGCGAAGTAGTTGTTGATCCAGGCCACGACTCCGCTTCCGTAGGTGGCGAACCAGAAGATGCCTTCGCGGTCGACCATTATGTCGGCCACGTAGTCGTTGTCGAGTCCGTTTTCGCTGTTGAGGGTGAGGGTCTCGACGTAGTCGTCGGAGTCGGGTCTGTATTCCCACTCCTTGACTCCGTTGCCCCATGTGCCGAGGTAGATGTTTCCGAACTCGTCCTCGTAGAGGGCGCGGATGTCGTAGCTCGGTATCATGCCGTTGGAGCATGCTATTCCGCACTGGTTGAGGATTTTGGCGCCTTTGGTGGGCGAGTAGCGGAAGACGCTGCCGTCGTCTTGGCAGATCCAGAATTCGTTGCCTGTTCGGGTTGGGGTGATTTTGTTGACGGCCGATGGCGGGATGTCGGATATTTCCTCCGGGGCTTGTGGCCGCCCGTCGGCGTCGACTTTCACCATGAGCAGTCCGTCGGTGGTTCCGACGAGCAGTATCATTGAGTTGACGGCGCATATGGAGGTGTAGACTCGGCTTCCGAAGATTTCCTCGTCGAAGAAGGTCGTCATTTTGTATTCGGGGTCGATTTTGACGATGCCCATGTTTTGCTCGACGGCCCAGATGTTGCCCCTGTCGTCGAGGCACATGTCTTTGATTGGGGCTGACATTTGCTCGTTGGCAGGAATCTTGATGAATTGCCTGCCGTCGTTGTAGGTGAAGGTGCCGTTGCCGTGTCCGCACCAGAGTTGCCCGTCGGTGTCGATGAGCATTTTGGAGATGTAGTTGTCGGATAGGGAGTCGCGGACGGAGAAGTTTGTGAAGCGTGTCCCGTCGTAGCGCGAGAGGCCCTCGGCCATGCCGACCCAGACGAACCCGTTGTTGTCTTGCACGACGCTGTATATGTAGTTTTGGGGCAGTCCTTGCGCGTTGCCGAACTTCGAGAGGTTGAAGTTTTGGGCCATGTTGAGCACGGAGGAGGTGAGGATCGCTAATAGGGCGGCCGCAATTTTCTTGGTTGTCATTCGTGCGATTTTGAGGTTGGGTGGGATTCCACCACGGCCGACGCGTCTCGTTTTTGGGCGTGACGCGTCGGCGGGCGGGCTGGTTTGTTTTATTGTGTGGGGGTCGGCTTTTTGGGCCGTCTATTTTTTAGGCTTGACGCCTATGGAGTATTTGTATTTGGGGATTCCGCCGATGGGGACGGAGTAGAATGGCATGAGTTCGCCGTACTGGTTTTCGAGGAATATGACGACGTTGTTGTTTTTGAGTGGCTTGTTCTTGAATTTGATCATCTGGATGTCCCAAGATGTGTTCTTCTCTTCGTCGGCCACTTTGTGTGTGCTGGTGACCCACTCGTTGTTGCCGCCCACTTTCATCATTTCGCCGTTCTTGGCCACTGAGATGATGCGCAGCATTCCGTCTTTGTCCCAGTCGAAGTTGCTCTGTTTGAGCGAGATTGTCTTGTCGTCGATGTAGGGGTAGATGTGGGAGATTTCGGAGCCGCTGTCGTGGAGTCGGAACTTGTACTTGAAGTAGTATGCGAATGCGCCGTCGACTTTTTGGTTGTCGTCTTTCTTGCGCGAGAGGAAGAGTCGGTACATGTTGCCGTCGTCGCCGTTGAGGCCCTCGATGACGAGTTTGAAGGTCCGGCCGCCGAATTCTGGGAGGTCTTCGCCTTCGGAGGGGTTGAACGGGCCGAAGGAGTACCATTTGTCGTCGGTTTTAGGGTCGACTCCGAATGTTTTGGTGGCGAGCATGGTGCCGCTCTTGAATTTGCCTTTGATGTTGCTTTTCTGGGCGTCTTTGTTGGAGCAGGACTCTTTTCCGCCGTAGACGGAGAATCGGGTTTTGGTGTCCCAGTCGCCTCGGATTTCGTCGTTTTTGCCGCCGCAGTCGGGGTCGAAGACCCTGATGTAGATGGGGGTCGCGCAGTCGGCCGGGATGGAGAAGAAGATGATTTGCACGAAGTTGTCGTCGCCCCATTCGGTCTCGCTGTTCTTGCCGAAGGTCATGAGGTAGGGGATGTTCTCATCGTCGCCTGGTACGGGTTGCGCCAAGGATGCGGTGAAGCTTGCCAGGGCCGCCAAGGCTGTAATGATCCGCAGGGGTTTCATTTTTGGAGAGTGTGTTACTTAATAATCCGATGGTTTCTTTTTACGGCGCGGGGGAGAGTGTGTTTCTTTTTTACTCCACAATCACCGTGGTCCATGAGGCGCGCCGCTCGTTTTCGTTTCTTGCATCAATCGTGCCACACTGGATTCTGTATGCCCCTTTTTGATTGAAAACTGTGGTTGCTGTTTGCCCTTTGACTTTGTCTCCGTTGCCGAAGTCCCAATAGAATTCGCGTGGGCGGAAGTCGGGCAGGCCTTTGGTGTCGGCCTTGAAGGTGACGGGTTCGCCGGCCTTGATTTTCTCGGGGATTGTGATTCCGACTTGCTGCGGTTTGCCGATTTCGAGTTGGTATTGTGCGAGGGAGAACATCTCCTCGCCGGAGGTCTTGTCGAGGACGCTCAGCTCGATGTTGTAGACCCCGAAGTCGGCGAAGCAGTGGTCTACTTCGAGCCCCATTGCCGATTTGCCGTCGCCGAAGTTCCATTTGCAGACGAATTCGGTGGTGTCGTAGTTTTCTGCGGAAGCCTCGTAGAGGGTGTAGCAGAAGTTGGCGATTTCGAGAGAGTCGACGTTGTCGAATGTCGGGAGTGTGCGGCGGAAGTAGTAGATGTCGTCGCGTCCGTCGCGGTTGGATGTCAGGAATCCCCATTTCTCGTCGTCGGAGTACCAGAGTCCGTAGTCGTCTCTCATGCTGTTGAGGGCGTCGTCGAATTTCTGGGGATCTGCGAATGAGCCGTCGTCGGCCTGGTAGGTGTAGAAGATGTCGAGTCCCTGGCTGTCGTCGCGTCCGTTGGAGGCGAAGAATATTTTGCCCGTGTGGTGTATGAATGGGGCTGTCTCGATGCCCGGGGTGTTGACCTTTGGACCCATGTTGGCGGGTTCGCTCCATCCGAATGATGTGCGGGTGCAATAGTAGAGGTCGACCCTTCCTTCGCCGCCGAGGGCGTCGGACGCGAAGACGAGGAGTTTCCCGTCTGGCGAGATGGAGGCCATTCCGTTGCTGCACTTCTGTGGCAGCCCCTCTAAGGCGATGGGTTGGCTGTTGGCGTCGGGGTAGATCATGATGTCCATCGGCGCGCCGCGCAGGCCTTCGGTTTTCATGTCGTTCTGGCTCACGTAGGCTGCGTTTTGGGGGTCGAACGTGACGGAGACCATGTTGA
>JAFPDB010000156.1 GCA_017390085.1 Bacteroidales bacterium
AATGTCCATACTCAATTCGCTTCTGACAAAAATCTTCGGAAGCAAATCGCAAAAGGATATGAAGGAAATCGCGCCTATCATATCCCAAATCAAAGCAGTCTACCCAACCCTCGAGAGCCTCTCCAACGACGAGCTTCGAGCCAGGACCCAAGCCCTACGAGACAAGGTCCAGTCTGCCATAAAAGACAATCTCGACAAGATAGCCTCCCTCAAAGCCGAGGCCGAGGCCATCGACTGCCCCATCGACACCAAGGAGGCCAACTACAAGAAGGTCGATGAACTCGAAAAAGAGGTCGATAAGGTCGTCGAGGAGCAGCTCACCGAGATGCTCCCTGAGGCTTTCGCCATAATGAAAGACACGGCGCGCCGCTTCGCCCAAAACGAGACTATCGAGGTCACGGCCTCCGCTTTCGACCGCGAACTTGCCCTACACGCCGATTTCGTCTCCATCGACGGCGATAAGGCCATCTACAAAAACACTTGGATGGCGGGAGGATCACCCATAAAGTGGGAGATGATCCACTACGACGTCCAGCTCATCGGCGGCGTCGTTCTCCATCAAGGCAAAATCGCCGAGATGGCCACTGGTGAAGGTAAGACACTCGTCGCCACGCTACCCGTCTTCCTCAACGCCCTCCCGGGCCGTGGCGTCCACGTCGTCACCGTCAACGACTACCTCGCCCGAAGAGACTCCGAATGGATGGGACCTCTCTACGAGTTCCACGGTCTAAGCGTCGACTGCATCGATAAGCATAGGCCAAACTCACCCGAACGCCGTAAGGCCTACGCAGCCGACATCACTTTCGGCACCAACAATGAGTTCGGCTTCGACTACCTCCGCGACAACGGAGCCACACAACCCGAAGAACTCGTCCAGCGTAAGCACAACTACGCAATCGTCGACGAGGTCGACTCCGTGCTCATCGACGACGCCCGAACACCTCTCATCATCTCCGGCCCCGTAAAGAAAAACACTGAGCAACAGTTCGACGAGCTCAAGCCGCAAGTCGAGAAACTTGTCGAGGCGCAGCGGCAGTTCGTCACCAAGCTCCTCGCCGAGGCCAAGAACAAGATGAAGAGCGACAACCCCGATCCCAAGGCTAAAGAGAAGGAGATCGAGGAGGGCGTCCTCGCGCTCTTCCGAGCCTACAAAGGACTCCCCAAAAACAGGCCTCTCATTAAGTTCCTTAGCGAACCCGGCGTTAAAGCGCAAATGCTCAAGGTGGAGAATTTCTATATGCAGGAGAACAACAAGAATATGCATATAGCCACCGACCCACTCTACTTCGTCATCGATGAGAAAAACAACACCATCGAGCTGACCGACAAGGGTATCGATGTGCTCTCCTCCGCCTCCAAGGACCCGCAATTCTTCGTTCTCCCCGATGTAGGTTCCGAAATAGCCAGCATCGAGAAGTCAGACATCCCCGACGAGGAGAAAATCTCCAAGAAAAACGACCTCATGCAGAGCTTCGCCATCAAGAGCGAGCGTGTACACACCATCACGCAGCTCCTCAAGGCATACACTCTCTTCGAGAAAGACAAGGAGTACGTCGTCATCGACAATAAGGTCCTGATCGTCGACGAGCAAACGGGCCGTATCATGGACGGACGACGCTATTCCGACGGACTCCACCAGGCCCTCGAAGCCAAAGAGAACGTCAAGATTGAGGCTCCAACACAAACCTACGCCACCATTACCCTCCAGAACTATTTCCGCATGTACCACAAGCTCTCGGGCATGACAGGTACCGCGGAGACCGAGGCCGGAGAGTTCTGGAACATTTACAAGCTCGATGTCGTTGTCATTCCGACAAATCGCCCCATCGCACGCATCGACTACGACGACGTCATCTACAAGACCACTAAGGAGAAGTACACCGCCGTAATCAATGAGATAGTCAGCCTCACAGAGGCCGGCCGCCCCGTCCTAGTCGGCACCACCTCCGTCGAAATCTCCGAGCTCCTCAGCCGAATGCTCAAGCTCCGCGGCATCAAGCACAACGTCCTCAATGCCAAGCTCCACCAAAAGGAAGCAGAGATTGTTGCGCTCGCCGGACAAAAAGGAGCCGTCACCATCGCCACCAACATGGCCGGCCGCGGCACCGACATCAAACTCTCCGACGAGGTCAAAGCCGCCGGAGGTCTCGCCATCATCGGCACCGAGAGGCACGAGAGCCGGCGTGTCGACAGGCAGTTGAGAGGACGCGCCGGACGTCAAGGCGACCCAGGCTCCTCACGCTTCTTCATCTCTCTCGAAGACAACCTCATGCGCCTCTTCGGCGGAGAACGAATGATTAAGATTGTCGACTTCGCAGGCCTCCAAGAAAACGAACCCATCGAACACCCTTGGATGACCAAAAACATCGAGCGCTCGCAACGCAAGGTGGAAGAGAACAACTTCGGCATCCGCAAGCGCCTCCTCGAGTACGACGACGTCATGAACTCCCAGCGAGAGGTCATATACACCAAGCGCCGCCATGCCCTTTTCGGCGAACGACTCGACATCGAGATTGTCAACATGATGCAAGATGCCGCCTACGCACTCGTATCCGACGCCAAGCAAACGCCCGAGGTCGACTTCGAGGCTCTCCGGCTCGACATACTCAAGAACTTCGCCATCATCCCACCTTTCACCCAAGAGGAGTTCGAGAAAGGCAAAGTCGACGACCTCGCCATGAAGCTCTACTCCGCCGCCTACGACTCCTTCACGAAACATTGTCAGGCCATCATCGAGCAGGCCAAGCCCGTCATTAAGGATGTCTATGAGAATCAAGGCGAAAGGTTCAAGAACATCGTCATCCCCGTCACCGACGGACGACGCATCTTCCAAATCCCGACAAACCTCAAGAAAGCCTACGAGACTGAGGGCAAGGACCTCATCAAATCCTTCGAGAAGATCATCCTGCTCATCACGATCGACGACGCGTGGAGAGAGCACCTCCGCCAAATCGACGAACTCCGAAAGTCCGTACAGAACGCGTCCTACGAGCAAAAGGACCCCCTGCTCATCTACAAGTTCGAGTCTTTCAACCTCTTCAAGGGAATGCTCGAGAGCATCAACTCGTCCGTCGTACGAGCGCTTTCGCGCATCTCCATACCCATCCAACAACGCTCCCCAGAGGAACAGGCCGAACTCCAAGCCCGCCGTCAGCGAGAGCTCCAAGCCCTCGAAGCAAAGCGACGCCTCGAAATCGAGCGTCTCCGCCTACAGCACCAGAACGAGGTCGTGACAGGACCCACGCGTATGCCCGACGCGCCCAGGCAGCAGCAACGCACGCAACCCATCGTCGCCGACAAGAAAGTCGGACGCAACGACCCCTGCCCCTGCGGCAGTGGCAAGAAGTACAAGAATTGCTGCGGAAAAGGCTTGGCCGACTAATAACAATTAGCTCATGCTCACGGCTTTAGGCTACATCGACTGGAACGTTGACCCCGTCTTCTTCCATATCGGAAGTCTCGCAATCCGCTACTACAGCCTCTTCTTCGCGATTGCCTTCTGGCTCGGCTATGTCATCACGGCCAAGATGTTCCAAGACCAAAAACTCCCCGACTCACTCGTCGACAAGGTCTTTCTCTACATCATCGTCGCAACCGTAATCGGCTCCCGACTCGGCCACTGCCTCTTCTACGCCTGGGACTACTACTCCCAACACCCCGTCGAGATTCTCCAAGTATGGAAAGGAGGACTCGCAAGCCACGGCGGAACCCTCGGCATCATCATCGCCTTGCTCATCTTTTGCAAGCAGTACAAGAAGAATTTCATGTGGGTCGTCGATTGCGTCGCAGTCCCCATCGCCCTCGCGGCCTTCTTCATCAGGATGGGTAACCTCATGAACTCCGAGATCATCGGCCTCCCCACCGATGTGCCCTGGGCTTTCAAGTTCCTGCGCCTCCATCCCGACGACGCCCTCATCCCGCGCCATCCGACGCAAATTTACGAGGCCCTTTTCTACCTCGCCGTCTTTGGACTCCTCATGTTCCTCTACTGGCGAAAGAGGCTGATTGTCCGCCATGGCGCGCTCTTCGGCATTTTTATGGTGTGTGTCTTCGGTTTCCGAATCCTCATCGAGGGGCTCAAGGAAAACCAGGAGGCTTTCGAAGACGACATGATCCTCAACATGGGCCAGCTGCTCAGCATCCCCTATGTAATCATAGGCATCGCCAGCCTCGTCTACGCCTTTAAGTCAAAACCCGACCTGACAATCTACGGCGATTCCGCATCAAAAAAGTAGTCTAAACAAAACCCACGACGCCATCCAGAGAACACCCACACAAACCTCGGATGGCGTCCTTTTCTTACTCCCAAACCAATGCCTTTCCGAGAGTTCAGACAACGGGTCGCGAGCGTCATCGAGCCTTCCGCCGACGGCATCAAAGACATACCCTCCTACCTATACGACGGTGTGATGATCACCGCCGTCGCTTTAGGTCTCATTCCGCTCATGTTCAAGACCCAGAGCCATTTCCTCATACTGCTCGACCGCATCTCACTCTTTTGCTTCATCGTCGACTATCTCCTTCGGTGGCTTACCGCCGACCTCATCGGCCGCCGTCGGGGCTGGAAGGCCTTCCTCCTTTACCCTTTCACTCTCGAGGCGTTTATTGACCTTCTCTCAATCCTGCCCTCCTTCCTCAAGGTTCTAAACCCCTCATTAAAGCTCTTCCGACTCTCGCGGCTCCTCAAGATTCTCCGTTTCTTCCGAATGTTCAAATACTATGAGCCGCTGCAAATCGTCCTCACGGTAATCAATAAGGAGTGCCGGACCCTTATGGCGGTCATTGGTCTCGCCGTAAGCTACATCTTCATCACCGCGCTCATTATGTTCAATGTCGAGTACGAGAACGAGCTCGACAGCGGAAATGCCATGTTCGCCAACTTCTTCGACGCCCTCTATTGGGCAGCCTGCACCCTCA
>JAFPDB010000157.1 GCA_017390085.1 Bacteroidales bacterium
GTAGCGATAAAACCACGCCCACGCACTTCAACCCCCTACTTTCATGGGGGTTGAGGTGTTGGCTGTCAAGAAAGGGAGAGAACTCCTCACCTCCTTGACCGGGACGAATAACAATAATAAATGGGAGTAGCATACGACAACTTTTTAGCTCGCCAGAAAAAACTGGAAGAGCAGTATAACGACCAGTACTACGACAAACAGCACAACCGCGGTAAACTCACCGCAAGGGAGCGTATACTGATGCTTTTTGACGAAGGGACATTCGAAGAGTTCGACGCCTTCGTACCTTCCGCCGGCTCCACTTTCGGCAAGTCCAAATCCGCAATGGGCGACGGCGTCATCGTCGGTTACGGCACCGTGGGCGGAAGGCAAGTTTTCGCCTATTCGCAAGACTTCAACATGATGGGTGGCTCGCTCGGCGCCATCCACGCCCAGAAAATCGTCAAAGTACACGACATGGCCCTCAAGACCGGATGCCCTGTCATCGGACTCATCGACTCCGGCGGCGCACGAATCCAAGAGGGCGTATCCAGCCTCAACGGCTACGCCAACATATTCAGGCGAAACGTACTCTCCTCCGGTGTCATACCACAAATCTCCGCCATCATGGGACCCGCTGCCGGAGGCGCGGTCTACTCCCCTGCCATGACCGACTTCATCTTCATGACCGAAGGCACCAGCTACATGTTCGTCACCGGTCCCGATGTCGTCAAGCAAGTACTCAACGAGCAAGTCACAACCGACCAACTCGGCGGCGCCAAAGTCCACAGCACCAAATCCGGAGTCGCGCAATTCGTCTATTCCGACGACGCCAACCTCATCCTCGGCATCAAAAAACTCCTCACATACATCCCCTCCAACAACATCGAGAACGCGCCATTCGTCCCCAACGACGACCCGACCGACAGAATCGAGCCAAGCCTCCGCGACATCGTCCCAGAAGACCCCGATAAACCATACGACGTCCGAGACGTCGTCAAACTCGTAGTCGACAAAGGACGCTTCTTCGAAGTGGCCGAAAACTACGCCCAAAACATCGTCGTCGGATTCGCGCGCCTCGGCGGATACACAATCGGCGTAATCGCCAACCAGCCCAAAGTCATGGCCGGCTCGCTCGACATCGACTCAAGCGTCAAAGGCGCACGCTTCATCAACTTCTGCGACTCCTTCAACATCCCCATCGTAACATTCGAGGACGTCCCAGGCTTCCTCCCCGGAACTGACCAAGAACACCTCGGCATCATCCGCAACGGAGCCAAACTCCTCTACGCCTACACCCGAGCCACTGTCCCCAAAATCACCGTCATACTCCGAAAGAGCTACGGCGGCGCCTACATCGTCATGAACTCCAAAGGCATCGGGGGCGACTACAGCTTCGCTTGGCCCACCGCCGAAATCGCAGTCATGGGACCCGACGGAGCCATCGCAATCCTCTACAAAAAGGAACTCGCCGAGGCCGCAGACCCCGTCGCACTCAAAAAAGAGCTTGTCGCCAAATACCGCGACGAAGTCACCAACCCATACATCGCCGACGAAAAAGGCTTCGTCGATGAAGTCATCGACCCTGCGCTCACACGCGTCAAACTCTACAAAGCGCTCAAAAGCCTCGACAAGAAGTCCGTCAGCCTCCCACGCCGCAAACACGGCAACATCCCTCTCTAAACCCTCTATTGATGATCAAGTCACTACTTATAGCAAACCGTGGCGAAATCGCCATCCGAATCGCCCGCACCGCGAAAAGGATGGGAATCAAAACCTACGCCATACGTACCAAAAAGGAGCCGAACGCGGTCTACCTCCAGAAAGTCGATAACGTTGTCGACTTCCCCGACACCGGCAGCCAAATCCCCGAGTTCCTCGACATCAAGAACCTTGTCAAAATCGCCGTCGACAACAACATCGAGGCCATGCACCCGGGCTACGGATACCTCTCCGAAAACCCCGACTTCGCGGCGGCATGCCGCGAGGCCGGCATAATCTTCGTCGGCCCCTCACCAGAAATCATACACGCACTCGGCGACAAGATTGTAGCCAAAGAAATCGCCAAACGAAGCCAAGTACCAATGCTCGGCGGAACGCTCGGCGGAATCCCCTCAGCACAAGAAGCCATCGCCGAGGCCAACCGGATAGGCTACCCCGTCATCATCAAGGCAGCCACAGGTGGCGGAGGTCGAGGAATGCGCATCTGCCGCAAAGAGGAAGAAGTCAGCATCAACTACGAACTCTGCACACAAGAAGCGCGCACCGCCTTCAACGACCCTACTGTCTTCATCGAGAAATACCTTGAAAACCCCAAACATATCGAGGTTCAAATCGTCGCCGACAAATACGGCAACGTCATCCACCTCGGCGAACGCGAATGCTCCATCCAGCGTAAGCACCAGAAGCTCATCGAGGAGGCCCCATCACCAGCCCTCGACGAAGCTCTCCGAGAGAAGATAACAGGCGCGGCTGTACGTCTCGCAAAAGAAGCCAAGTACGAAAGCCTTGGCACCGTCGAGTTCCTACTCGACAACAACCACAACTTCTACTTCATGGAGATGAACACCCGAATCCAAGTAGAGCACCCCGTCACCGAGATGATCACGGGACTCAACCTTGTCGAGCTTCAACTCCTCATCGCCTCGGGCGAAAAACTCCCCGTCGCGCAGTCCGATGTCAAACTCAACGGATGGGCCATCGAATGCCGCATCAACGCCGAAGACGTCCAGTCCGGCTTCACCCCAAGCATCGGCATGATCAAGAACCTCCGACTCCCATCCAACAACTGCATCCGCATCGACTCCGGAGTCCGCGTCGGCACCGAAATTACGCCCTTCTTCGACTCCATGATCGCCAAACTAATCGTCCATGGCGAGACTCGAGAAGAAGCTATCAAAATCGCCCTCCACTCACTCGGACACTTCGTCGTCACCGGCGTCAAGACAACCATCCCCTTCGACAAGGCCGTACTCCACAACGAAGTCTACCGCAAAGGCGACTTCAACACCTCCTTCATCGAAACATGCATGGACAGCCTCGTTTGGCACGAAGAGCACGAAGAACTCATCGCAGCCCTGCTGGCCGTCTCCAACTACAACCACGACTGCGACTTCTCCGGCGACTCCTCCGAACAACCTGAAGCTAACGTCGACCCATGGGTTCTCCAAAAGCGAATCCGTCATCTTTAACCCCTCAAGAACATCATGGACAATAATAGCGAAAACGTTCAAAACCGCACTCTCATCGCCGTCGGCGAAAACGGCGAGCGAAACTACGAGTTCCAGGTTAAGAACCAATACGAGTTCAGCTCCAAAGGCCGAAAACTTAAAGTCGAGATGATCGAGGAAGCCGACGGCATTAACCTCTTCTCCTGCGAAGGCGTCCGCTACCCTGTTGAGATAGTTTCCGTAAAACAAAACACCTACGAGGTCGTCGTCAACGGAGTTAGCTACCGCTACACCGTCGAGACCCCATTCTCGCTCAAACGCCGCCAAATCCTCGCAGCACAAAAACCAGTCAACGAGAACGAGGAGCTACACGCCCCAATGCCTGGCAAGATCGTCACCGTACACGTCAAAGTCGGTCAGGAAGTCAACCCCGGCGACCCCCTGCTCGTACTCGAGGCAATGAAGATGCAAAACACGCTCACCGCCACCTCCAAAGGCAAAGTCGTTTCCGTCAACGTCCGCGAGGCGCAGAACGTCAGCAAAGACGACCTCCTTGTCGAAATCAAGAAAGCCTAAAAACAGGTTTTCATTCTGAATAAAAAGGCTCGGGTGAAACCAATCATCCGAGCCTTCAACGTCAACAACAAGCAATGCAGACCACAAACACGCCCAGGAAAAAAACAGGCGCCCCAAGTCCAGCCGACTCCGTCGCCGCAATGGCCGCGCTCGGTGGAAAGCTACCGCCACAGTCCCCTGAATTTGAGGAAGCCGTGCTCGGCGCCATCCTCCTCGACAAAGACGCCCTACAAAACGTCGTCGAGATTCTCGAGCCCGAACACTTCTACGTCGAGGCCAACCAGCGCATCTACGCCGCCATGCAACGACTCAACTCCAACATGGCGCCAATCGATATGCTCACCATGTGCGAAGAGCTCAACCGAACCGGCGAACTCCAAGCCGTGGGCGGACGTGTCTACATTGCCAAACTCACAAGCAGGGTCGGAGCCGCCGTCAACATCGAATACCACGCACGAATCATCTTCCAAAAATACCTCCAACGCTCCCTCATCCACCTCGGCGGCGAAATGGTCACAAGCGGCTACGACGAGTCCAAA
>JAFPDB010000158.1 GCA_017390085.1 Bacteroidales bacterium
GCAACGACACCCTCTACACCGCCCCCGGTGTCCGCGTCTTCGTGGCCTACGGATATGTCCGCATAGCCAACGACGAGAAGCCAAGCGCGGAAATTCGTGACGACTTCAAGGCCCTCCACTTCCGTTGGAACGTCAAGGCAAAGGCATGGCAACTCAAAGACACCGAGGCAAACCGCAACACCGCCGTAAGCGTTGCCAAGAAGCACTACGGCGACGAGAAGCCCACACCAGCCCCAAACCCCACGCCCGAGCCTAAGCCAACACCCGAGCCTAAGGACGACCCAAAGCCCAACGACGAGGCGCAGACCGTCTTCACCCTCTCGCCCGAGGTGCAGATTTTCACCAAGATGCTCAAACTCCACGGCAAGCCACTCGACGGCACACGCAAGTACAACGCCCGCAAAATCCTCAGCGAGCTGCAAAAGCACATCGCCGGCAAGACAATACGCAAGACCAGCCCTTGGGCAGACCTCATCATGAAGGCGCAAGACGCGCTCATCAGCATCATCAACTGCGAGAATAAAGGCGTAAGCATAGAATTCACCAACGTCAAAGAGTACGAGCGAGCCAAAGACAGCGAGGTTGAGGACATCAACGCCGCACTCCTCAAAGAGGTTGCCAATGTAATGTGCAAGAGCGACATCCTTGCCGCAAGGAAAGTCCTCGACCGTATTGAGGAGGCTTTCACGAAGAAGACTAAGACTAAGACCCTCGAACAAGCGGCTAAGAGCCTCAGCGACTTCATAGAGGGCAAAACGGACTACGTAGAGCCAACAGTCCGCGAACTCAACGGACTGAAAGGCCTTTCGGGCTTCGGAGCGGTGGCCGCCGATGGCGCAATCTCCTCCACCGACTTCGCCAAGGCTGAGTTCCACCCCCTCAACTTCACGGGCGTATGGGCCGACCTCATCGGCAAGCCTACAAAGCCCTTCCGCGTCATGATTTACGGCAAGCCCGGCAATGGCAAGTCTACCCTCGCCCTCCGCTTCGCCGGCTACCTTAGCAAAGACCTCGGCCAGCGCGTCCTCTTCGTGGCAAGCGAGGAGGGACTTACATACACCCTCCAAGAAAAGCTCACCCGCCTCGGCGTGACGAACGACCGACTGAGTATCATCAGCTCAATTCCCACTGCCGCCCAAATAGCAGCTCACGACGTTGTTTTCATCGATTCCGTCAATAACGCCGGTCTCGACGCGGAGCAGCTCCGTGCGCTCGACAAGACCAAGAGCTACGTCTACGTCTTCCAAAGCACCAAAGGTGGCGAGTTCCGCGGCTCAAACGAGTACCTGCACGACGTTGACTGCTGCATCAAGGTAGAGGCCATGACTGCCACGACCGAAAAGAACCGCTTCGGAGCGAAGAAAGGCACGGCCAAGGTGCTTCAGCAAGGTGGCGGTTCGTCTATGTGAGGGTTTGGCGGGAATGACAACCGCAACGACTGCGAGAGGATGGCTCTGCTTTTTGGAATGGAGAAAGATACAATCATCCCCACCAAGAACGGTTGCGTTCGTCTCAGCTCAAAACACGGGAAAAACGAAAAGAAAGCAAATGTGGCTATTGCCACCTACCTCGCCAACAAATACGGTTACGACATTGATTTGCTCCCCGACATTCAAAACGAGGTAAGTGCGGACACTCTCAACAGGACTTTATGTAAACTACAAGAGTACAAGGACAATTTGACTGCATCAAGGAATGCGGTTGACCTCCAACTAAAGAAAGCGCACGAACAAGCGGGGAGGATAAAGAGTGACATTGCTATTCCTATCTTGCAAAATGCCATAGTCGCAAGATTCTAATAACCTGACAGACATAACTCTCATTAAAAACGGAAAGGATGTCATCTTGACGCGAGAGCAAATTTTAGATAGTGGCTTTAAATTAACGAAGGGCGACGTCAACTGAGTGAAGACGCCCTACGGGGGTCCAAACCCTTTCGGGAGAGGACCATCTCAAGATTAGCAATTACTTTATTAAATACAATACAAGTAAAATAAAAAAATGGGGACGCTAAAGAACGCCCCCGGTGGTACACGACCTTTCGGTCCCGTCCCGATACTGCAAACATAACACCCTTTTTTTTATATCCGCAAGCGATAACGTCGAATTTCCCTCTAACGTTAAAAGGCGCACCCGATGAGAATCAAGTGCGCCTCTTTATTTATGTGCGTTCCAAACAAGTGGCTGGACTAACAGCCTTCATGTTGTAGCGTCGGTGTAGCGTGTCTTATAAATGATTGATTTACAGCGTATAGGCTATTTCCTTTAATGAATATTGACCAGAGGGGGCTAAAAAGCGTTATTCTGAATTAATCGGCCAGCTGTTTACTGCTCCACTGGCGCGTGGAAGACTCGTAAGTTATTATGGTCTCGTCGTCGACGACAAGTGTTATGGAGAAAACCGGGCCAATGGCCTTATAGGTGACGCGGTAGCCGTCGTAGAAGAGCTGTCCGTCGTAAAATTCAGCCCCCGCGGAACAAGGGTCGAATGGCGCGACTCCGTCACGACGGACTACCTCCTCGATATTGGAGACAAGCTCCTCGGCGGAGGCCTTAGCCCTGTTTGGGGCGTTTATTGCACTGACTATAAGACAGATAAGTGAGACAACGAGAATTGCCAGGATGGCAGGCAAGGAGAGCCAGGAAATGTGAAACTTCATATTGTCGGGGATTTTGTACTGTTCGTAACAGTAGTGTACGTAATTTTAATAATATTTGTTACTTTCTTGTCAACATGACTAAAATAGTATATTTTTGGGGCATCTGTCTTAAACAAGATAAGCAGTGCCTAACATTTTCATCGACAACGACTTCCTACTGAGGAGCGTCACGGCGCGAGAACTTTACCACGGCATAGCGGAAAAGCTGCCGATAATCGACTATCATTGCCACCTCGACCCGCGCATGGTGGCGGAAGACCACAGATTTCGCTCAATTACGGAGCTATGGCTGGGAGGCGACCACTATAAATGGCGCGCCATGAGGGCCAACGGCGTGGCCGAGAAATACGTGACTGGCGATGCCACGGACTGGGAGAAATTCGAGAAATGGGCCTCTACTGTCCCTTTCGCGATGCGCAACCCACTGTATCACTGGACACATCTGGAGCTGAAGACGGCGTTCGGGATAGAGAAACGGCTCAACCCGCAAACCGCGCGAGAGATTTTCGACCAATGTAACGACCGGCTGGCCAACGACCCGGGCATGACGGTCCGCGGCCTGATGAGAAGGTACGGCGTGGAGGTGGTCTGCACGACCGACGACCCCACGGACAGCCTGGAATGGCACAAAAAAGTGGCGGAGAGCGGCTTTGAGTGCAAAGTCTTGCCGACATGGCGCCCCGACAAAGCCATGGGCGTGGAAAACGTCGTGGGATTCCGCGCCTACGTCGGTCGCTTGGAGCGGGCCAGCGGCAGGACGATATCGGGCTTCGGTGACTTTGTCGACGCGCTGCAGAGCCGTCACGACTACTTCGCCGAAATGGGCTGCAAACTATCGGACCATGGGCTTGAAGAGTTCTACGCCGAAGACTTCAGCGACGCGCAAGTGGCCGGCATCTTCAACAAGGCATATGGCGGCAAAGAACTGACCGACACGGAGATACGCACCTTCAAGAGCGCGATGCTTTACATCTTCGGGGTGCAAGACTCCGACGCCGGATGGGCGCAACAATACCACTACGGCGCGTTGAGGAACAACAACACGAAAATGTTCGGCCTCATTGGCCCCGACACGGGTTACGACTCGATAGGCGAATGCAACACGGCCGCCGCCATGGCCAAGCATCTCGACCGCCTCAACAGCGCGGGCAAGCTGGGCAAGACAATAATATATAACCTGAACCCCTCGTCCAACGAGGTCATAGCGACAATGATTGGCAATTTTCAGGACGGGAGCGTGGCCGGAAAGATACAATGGGGCGCCGGTTGGTGGTTTTTGGACCAGAAAGACGGGATGCAGAAACAGATGAACGCCCTCTCGCTGCAAGGGCTGCTGAGCCGCTTCGTGGGGATGCTGACAGACTCGCGGTCATTCCTCTCGTACCCGCGTCACGAGTACTTCCGCCGGACGCTGTGCAACATGATTGGCGAAGACGTGGCCAACGGCGAGCTGCCATACGAGGGCTACGAAGCCGAACGGATTCGGCATATGGTGGCTGACATCTGCTACAACAACGCTAAAGAGTATTTCGCGTTTTAGCCCGTCGGGGAGGTAAAGGTCAAAACAAACAACCAAGAATATAATCATCGACAAAACATGGCAAAAGTCGTCACATTCGGCGAGATAATGCTACGCCTCGCCACACCCGGCTATTTAAGGTTTTCGCAAGCAAAAGAATACACAGCCACGTTTGGTGGCGGCGAAGCCAACGTGGCCGTCTCGCTCGCCAACTACGGCATAGAGACTCAATTCGTGACCCGCATGCCGGAGAACGACATAGCCCGCGCCTGCATGGCTGAGCTAAAGTCGCACGGGGTGGGCACCGACAACATAATCTGGGGCGGCAACAGACTGGGAATCTACTTCTTGGAGACGGGGGCCGTGGCGCGCCCATCGAAAGTAATCTACGACAGGGCCGGCTCCTCAATCGCGGAGATAGAGCCCGGGATGGTGGACTGGCGCAAAGTGTTGGCCGGAGCCGAATGGTTTCACTGGACCGGCATAACGCCAGCCATCTCGCAAGGGGCGGCGGACGCGTGTTTGGAGGCCGTGAGAGTGGCCAAAGAGATGGGCGTCAAAATCTCGTGCGACCTCAACTACCGCAAGAACCTTTGGAAATATGGCAAAAAGGCATCGGAAGTGATGCCGTCCCTTGTGGAGTACTCCGACGTAATCCTGGGGAATGAGGAAGACTGTGAGAAAGTGTTTGGCATCAAGCCCGAGGGATTTGACGCCGCACGCACGGAGGGCCGGGTGGACGAGGCACAATTTGAGAGCGTGTGCAAACAGATGATGAGCCGCTTCGGGAACTGCCGAAAGATGGTAATCACGCTGCGCGGCGCCGTGAACGCCAACCACAACACATGGGGCGGCGTGCTATACAGCGACGGCACATTGAAGAAGAGCCGCCGCTACGACATAACCGACATCGTGGACCGCGTCGGAGGCGGCGACTCATTCATGGGCGGCTTGCTGTACGGCCTGATAGCCTATGCGGGCGACGACCAGAAAGCCCTCGACTTCGCCGCCGCTGCGTCGTGCCTGAAGCACACTATATATGGCGACTTCAACCTCGTCAGCGTGGCGGAGGTGGAAAACCTCATGAAGGGCGACGGCTCGGGCCGCGTCTCGCGATAGTGTTTTTCCATATAACAGTAAATCAGAGGATTGAAAGAACAGAATGGCAAGATTTGACAAGATAGCCGTAATGAAGAAAATCGGCGACACGGGCATGGTTCCCGTCTTCTACAACAGCGACCTCGCGACGTGCAAAAACGTGGTCCGGGCGTGCTACGACGGTGGCGTCCGCGCCTTCGAGTTTACCAACCGTGGCGACTTCGCCCATGAGATATTTGGCGAGCTGGTAAAGTGGGCGGCCAAGGAGTGTCCGGAGCTGGCCATGGGCGTAGGTTCTGTTGTCGACCCCGCCACGGCCGCCCTCTACATCCAACTGGGCGCGTGTTTCGTGGTGGGTCCTCTGTTCAACCCCGCCATCGCGCCCGTTTGCAACCGCCGCCTCGTGCCCTACTGCCCCGGCTGCGGCACGGCCAGCGAGATGGGCATGGCCCAAGAACTTGGCTGCGACATAACGAAGCTATTCCCCGGCGACGTCTACGGCCCCAACATGGTGAAAGGCATCCTCGCGCCTATGCCATGGGCCAAAATAATGGTGACTGGCGGCGTCTCGCCCGACGCGGAAAACCTCCAGAGATGGTTCGCCTCTGGCGTCTTCTGCGTGGGCATGGGGTCCAAGCTCTTCCCGAAAGAGAGGGTTGCGGCCCAGGACTGGGGCTACGTGAGCGGCAAATGCCGGGAGTGCCTTGAAATCATAGATGCAGCTCGCCGTTAGGCATTGAAAAGAGGGCGTATTATGGGCAGCGATGTGAAGAAGACGAACTGGCGGTGGGCGATATGCGCGCTGCTCTTCGTGGCGACGACCATCAACTACATGGACCGCCAAGTACTCTCGCTCACGTGGAAAGACTTCATAGCCGTCGACTTCCATTGGAGCGACAGCGACTATGGGACAATAACTGGCGCGTTTTCAATCTTCTACGCGGTGGCGTGCCTCTTTGCGGGCAAGTTTATCGACTGGATGGGGACGCGGCGCGGCTACCTTGTGTCCATCTTCGCGTGGAGCGTCGGCGCGTGCCTTCACGCCGCTTGCGGATGGGCGGCCATGAGGGCAGAGGGTATTGAGGACATGGAGGCGCTGCGGAACGTACAGGCCGGTTCGGCCGCGGCGTTGGCCATATCGACCATAAGCGTGTACCTGTTTTTGGGCTGCCGAATGATGTTGGCGTTGGGCGAGTCGGGCAACTTCCCCGCCGCGATAAAGGTCACGGCGGAATACTTCCCTAAAAAGGACCGCGCCTTTGCCACCTCGATATTCAACGCCGGGGCGTCGGTCGGCGCGCTAGCCGCCCCCGCCACGATCCCACTACTGGCCGAAGCGTGGGGATGGGAGATGGCCTTCATAATCATCGGCGCGATGGGATTCGTGTGGATGTTCTTCTGGAACGTGATGTATGACCAACCATCGAAATCGCGCCACGTCAACGCCGCCGAGCTCGAGTACGTGAACCAGGACTACAAAGCCGAGTCGGCAGCCGAAGAGGGGGGGAGCGGGAAAACGATACCATTCTTCAGGTGCCTCGGCTACCGTCAGACGTGGTCGTTCGTCGTCGGTAAGTTCTTCACGGACGGCGTGTGGTGGTTCTACCTCTTCTGGGCGCCGGCCTACTTCTCGGACCAATACGGATTGCCTTCGAACGACCCGCTGGCCATCGGGCTAATCTCGACACTCTACGCAATCGTGACGATACTGTCCATCGGCGGCGGCTACCTGCCGAAGTACTTTGTGGAGCGCCGCGGCATGGAGACCTACCGCGGGCGTATGCTGGCCATGCTCATCTTCGCGTGCTTCCCTCTGTTCGCCCTCGTGGCGCAGCCCCTGGGGCAGGTCTCGCCATGGTGGCCGGCCATAATAATAGGCCTTGCGGGCGCGGGGCACCAGGCGTGGTCGGCAAACCTGTACTCGACGATAGGAGACATGTTCCCGAAATCGACAATAGCCACGATTACGGGTATAGGGACCACCGTTGGCGGCATAGGCTCGTTCTTGATAAACAAAGGCTCTGGGATGCTGTTCAGCCATGCCGCCGGGACAACTGTCGTCGACGGGCGCGAAGTGGAGATGACCCGCGCTCTGCTCGAAAGCGGAGCCACGTACGCCCGCCCCGCCATGGAATTCCTGTCGTTTTCGGGGAAAGAGGCCGGCTACATGATAGTATTCTGCATATGCGCTGTGACGTACGTCGTGGCGTGGGTGTTGATGAAAGCCCTCGTCCCGCGATACAAGCCAATCGAGATTTAGGGCTAAATTTGCCAAAGTGAAACACGCACACACCTTAAAAAAGATTGACTAATGGCAATATTCGGAACACTCTCGACACTGGAGCGCCAGGCCGACGGAAGCAAATTCGCCCCGGTGTTCGACTTCTTGAAGACCACCAACTTGGCGGAGATATTCGCGACGCTCGCCGAAGGCGAGAAAAAGAGAATCGCCATTGAGGGCGACCGCGTTTTCGCCATATTCCAGGAGTACGCGACAAAGCCCGCCAGCGAAGCCGTCGCCGAGGGCCACAGGGCGTACATCGACGTCCAGTATATTCATGAGGGCGAGGAACGCATCGGCTACGCCGACCTTTCGGAAATGGAGGGCACGGTGGAATATGCGGAAGAGTCGGACATCTTCTTCACGAAGACGCGCCGGCTGTCGCTCGTGAGCCTTTCGGCCGGTGAGGGGGCGATCTTCACCCCCGACGACCTTCACGCGCCGTGCCTTGCCCCGGATGGCGGGAGCGGGCGAGTGAAAAAGATAGTGTTCAAAGTAAAGGCGTAGGCCCGACGACGGGCTGAAGAATCTGGCGACCGTGGGGGAGACTCCCGGCCGCCAGTTTTACTTTATTCGCGCCGGACGAACGACGCGTCACAAGAGAGATGACATTTCAACGGCTTGTTATCTTTTAAACACCATTTATTAACTTTGAGGGATAAAAACTAAAAAATCCCTCCAAGTGAATAACACTCAAGCTCTCCGCCGCATTGCAGCGTGCCTGTTTTGCGCAGCCATCATGAGCACCTACCCCGCGACAAAATGTCACGCCCAAGATGTGGAATGGACGCTAACGTCCGTCGGCCCGTGGACCGAGCTCAACAGTTTCTCAATCAGCCAGGACGAGAAGTACATCGTATTCTCACAAATCCAAGCCGACGGCACAGAGCAAGCCTTCGAGACCCGCGCCGAAGGGTCGGGATGGTCTGAAGCGAAGCCCATCACCACAATCAACAGCATAGGCTCTGTTGGCGGCCTCTTCCTCTCGGACGACAACAGGCACCTCTACTTCCACGCGAAAACAGGAGCCGAGGCCGACTACGACATCTACACCGCAGAGCGGCAAGGCTCGACCTGGGGCAAGCCAAAGAAAATGACCACCTTATGCTCCGACGCCGACGACATGTCGCCGACGATGGCCGAAGGCGGCCAGCTGATATACTTCCTCCGCCACCAAGTGGTGAGCGACGCGAA
>JAFPDB010000159.1 GCA_017390085.1 Bacteroidales bacterium
AAATTATCGACGTGTCAGGGTCAACGCCGAGACACCACGACGGGAAATGGCGGCTCACAAGCTGGCTCTTGCCGTGCCTCGGCGGCATCGTGATGATAAGGCGCGGAGACTTCGCCGAAAGCGAAATGGCCGTCTGCGGCCCATACCTCAACCTCCACGACCTCGCAAAGCTGCCTGTCGACAAAGGCCACAGCCTCAACACGCTCGCCCAAATCACGCCCAAAAGGCTCACGACATGCCCCTCCATGCTCGACGAGGCCACGAGGGGCGACTTCATGCTCCACTACCCCTACCAATCATTCAACTACGTCATCCGACTCATCAACGAGGCCGCGCAAGACCCCGCCGTCACCGAAATCAAAGTGACCCAATACCGAGTCGCCACCAACTCCGCAGTCGTCAACTCGCTCATCGCGGCCGCAGCCAACAACAAGAAAGTCACCGTCTTCGTCGAACTCAAAGCCCGATTCGACGAGAAAAACAACCTCGAAATGGCCGACCGAATGAAAGCCGCGGGAATCAAAATCATATACAGCATCCCCGGCCTCAAAGTCCACGCCAAAGTCGCGCTCATCGAACGGGGCAAAGACAACGACCGACGGTCAGTAGCCTACATCAGCACCGGCAACTTCAACGAGCAAACCGCGCGATCTTACACCGACCACGGACTCTTCACTGCCGACCCCGACATCATATCCGACCTCCGAGTCCTATTCAACTTCCTCGAGACACACCACGAGAAAGACATCCCCAAAAACGAGCTAAAACCAAAACTCAAAAAACTCCTCGTCTCCAGACTCAACATGGAAGACGAGCTCCACAACCTCATAGTCCGCGAGAAAGAGATAGCACTCAACGGCGGCAACGCACAGATAACACTCAAAATGAACGGCGTCCAATACCGCCCCCTCATCAACGACCTCTACGAAGCCAGCCTCGCCGGCGTCAAAATCAACGTCATGGCCAGAGGCATCTGCTGCATCGTACCCAACCACTCCTTCAGCCAGAACATCCGACTCACCCGCCTCGTCGACGACTACCTCGAGCACGGACGAGTATGGGCGTTCGGACCCGACGGCGAAAGAGGTATCTTCATCACCTCCTCCGACTGGCTCAACCGCAACATGAGAAGCCGAATAGAAGTCGCCGCGCCAATCCTCAACTCCGCACTACAAACCGAAATCATGCAAATCCTCACACTCCTCATAAACGACAACACCAGGGCCCGATACATCGACGAGAACCAGAAAAACGTCCCAATCAACAAAAACGATAGTGACAAAAACATACGCGCGCAAAGAGACATCTACAACCTCATCGCCCAATGGCAATCGTCAACCGACGAAAACCACACAATCCGCTTCATCTGAACCAACCAACACCTTTTCAACACCACTCGGAACCCCAACAGCACACCCGACCACACCCACAGCAGCACACCACACCTTGCGGCTTACAAGCCCAAACCGCCAACACGAGACGCCAACAACACCACGCCAACCACCAACAAAAACCAACCGCCCCCTTGTTCAAATAATGTCAACAACTCTAAAACATAAGATTCTCAACACTTAAACCCACTCCTGACACCCACGCGACCAACGACACGCCAACAACACCTTTCCAAACCACATCCTTTTGCCTATCTTCGTTCAGCGAATTTGAAAAACAGAACTCCCAATGATACAGACAGTCGTTAAAAGAGACGGCCGAGTAGTCGGCTTCAACAAAGAGAAAATATGCGCGGCAATCCGACGCGCCATGCTCCACACCGAAAAAGGAGAAGACGAAGCACTCATCTGCAAAATCGCCGACCGCATCGAAGTCTCAGGAAAAGAAAAAATGACTGTCGAGTCCATCCAAGACTGCGTCGAGATGGAACTCATGAAAAGCCCCCGTAAAGAAGTCGCGCAACGATACATCGCCTACAGAAACCAGCGCAACGTCGCACGAAAAGCAAAAACGAGAGACATCTTCCTCGAAATCATCGAGGCCAAAAACAACGACGTCACACGCGAAAACGCCAACATGAACGCCGACACACCGGCGGGCATGATGATGAAATTCGCCTCCGAGACAACCAAACCCTTCGTCGACGACTTCCTCCTCTCCGAAGAGTCCCGATCCGCCGTCGAACACGGATACATCCACATCCACGACAAAGACTACTACCCAACCCGCAGCCTCACCTGCGTCCAACACCCTCTCGACAAAATCCTCAAATACGGCTTCTCCGCCGGCCACGGCGAGTCAAGACCCGCAAAACGTATCGAGACCGCCAGCATCCTCGGGTGCATCTCCATGGAAACCGCCCAAAACGAAATGCACGGAGGACAAGCCATACCAGCATTCGACTTCTACCTCGCGCCTTTCGTACGCAACAGCTACATCGAGGAAATCAAGATAATGGAGGAGATGAACGGAGAAGACTACTCCGAACTCTACGACTCCAAATTCGACGACTACGAAACCAGAAGCCTCGACGGACTCACTGGCAAAAAACGCATCGAGCAACACGCCATCAACCGAACCGTCGGACGAGTCCACCAAGCCATGGAAGCCTTCATCCACAACATGAACACCATCCACTCCCGTGGCGGAAACCAAGTCGTCTTCAGCTCCATCAACTACGGCACCGACACCTCCGCCGAAGGCCGGTGCATCATCCGCGAAATCCTTAAAACAACATTCCAAGGCGTCGGCAACGGCTCCACAGCCATATTCCCCATCCAAATCTGGAAAAAGAAAAGAGGCGTCAGCTACCTCCCCACAGACCGCAACTACGACCTCTACACCCTCGCCTGCAAAGTATCCGCAAGACGATTCTTCCCCAACTTCCTCAACCTCGACGCCACATTCAACCAAAACGAGAAATGGCACCCCGACGACCCCGAACGATACAAGTGGGAAATCGCCACCATGGGATGCCGCACACGAGTCTTCGAAAACCGATTCGGAGACAAAACATCAATAGGACGCGGAAACCTCTCCTTCACCACCGTCAACATAGTGCGAATCGCCATAGAGAGCATGGGCTTCGTCGACCAAAAGGAGCGAATCGCCCACTTCTTCAAACGACTCGACGAAATCCTCGACGTGACGGCGCGCCAACTCGACGAACGATTCAACTTCCAAAAAGCCGCGCGGGCCAAACAATTCCCACTCCTCATGTCCGCACTTTGGAACGGCTGCGAAAACCTCAAACCCGAAGACACAATCGAAAGCGTCATCAACCAAGGAACGCTCGGAATCGGCTTCATCGGACTCGCCGAATGCCTCGTAGCCCTCACCGGCCACCACCATGGCGAAAACGACGAAGCCCAACAGCTCGGCATCTCCATCATCAGCCACATGCGCGACAAAGCCAACGAGTACAGCGAGAAATACCGACACAACTACAGCGTCCTCGCCACACCCGCCGAAGGCCTCTCCGGCAAATTCACCGCCAAAGACAAAAAAAGCTTCGGAGTCCTACCCGGAATCACGGACCGCGACTACTACACCAACTCCAACCACGTCCCCGTATACTACAAATGCAGCGCCGCCCACAAGGCCCGCATCGAAGCACCATACCACGACCTCACCAGAGGCGGACACATATTCTACATCGAAATCGACGGCGACGCCACACACAACCCGCAAGCCGTCATGAACTTCGTCGACCTCATGGACAAATACAACATGGGCTACGGCTCCGTCAACCACAACCGCAACCGATGCATGGACTGCGGCTACGAAAGCGCAGACGCCAACCTCGACACCTGCCCCAAATGCGGAAGCAAAAACATCGACCGCCTGCAACGCATCACAGGATACCTAGTCGGAACCACAGACCGCTGGAACCGCGCCAAACTGGCGGAACTAAAAGACAGGGTCACACATGACTAAAATCAGCGTCCTCAAAATCATCGAATCCACGACAGTCGACGGCCCGGGACTCCGTACCTCCATCTACTGCGCAGGATGCAACAACGCCTGCCCGGGATGCCACAACCCGCAAAGCTGGGACATCAACAACGGCACACCCATGACCATCGACTACCTCATGAGACGCATCAAAGACGACGAATTCTGCAACGTCACCTTCTCCGGCGGAGACCCCATGCTCCAAGCCCTACCACTCGCAAACCTCGCGCAACGCGTCAAGAAAGAGACCTCTAAAAACATCTGGTGCTACACGGGCTACACCTTCGAGCAATGCCTCGCCAAACCCGACAGGCTCCAACTGCTCAAAAACATCGACGCCCTCGTCGACGGCCCATTCATCATAGCGCAGAAAGACCCCGACCTCCTCTTCCGCGGCAGCCGCAACCAACGCATCATCGACGTCCCAACCTCACTCGCGACAGGGCAAACCGTCCTCCTCCACCCCGAAGACGACATCCTCCCAAACGACTAACAAACCCGCCCAGCACACTAAAACGCCCTCAAAAGCAACAACCGCCCTCCCCGCAACAACACGCACAAAGGTGCTTGACCGCCAAGACGATCAAGCACCTTTTCTTCACACCTCTAAATCCGACAAAAAGTTAAATATCAAACTCCAACGCGCAAAATATCACCCTCACCTCCCCACCCCATCTCACTTAAATTACATATATTCGCGCACTGAAAAAAACAGACCCATAACAATAAAAAACATAAGGACATGAGCCAGATTTCAGACCGCATCCTCGCTATGTCGGAATCAGCAACTCTCGCCATGACGCAAAAGAGCAGAGAGCTTCAAGCGCAAGGACTCGACATCATCAACCTCTCCATAGGCGAGCCTGACTTCAACACCCCAGAACACATCAAAGCGGCAGCCATCAAGGCCATCGAGAACAACCAGACACACTACCCCCCAGTCCCCGGCTACCCCGACCTCCGCAAAGCCATCGTAGCGCGAATGAACTCTTGGCTCGGCCTCGACTACGACGTCAATCAGGTCATCGTCTCCGCTGGAGGCAAACACAGCCTCATCAACGTCATCCTCGCCGTCATCAACAAAGGCGACGAAGTCATCCTGCCTGCCCCATACTGGGTCACCTACACCGAGCAAGTCGTACTCGCCGAAGGCAAAAGCGTCATCGTCCCCACGGGCATTGAGCAAGACTTCAAAATGAAACCCGAGCAGCTCGAAGCCGCCATCACCCCAAAAACCAAACTCCTCATCCTCTGCTCGCCCTCCAACCCAACGGGCAGCATGTACTCCAAAGAAGAACTCGAAGCCCTCGCCGCCGTCCTCCGCAAACACCCGCAAATCCTCGTCCTCAGCGACGAAATCTACGACATGATATCCTACGGCCAGAAGCACTTCTCCATGGCGCAAATGGACGGAATGAAAGACCGGACCATAGTAGCCAACGGCATGTCCAAAGGCTACGCCATGACTGGCTGGCGAATGGGATACATCTGCGCGCCACTCGACATAGCAAAGGCCGTCAACAAACTCCAAGGCCAAATGACCTCCGGAATCTGCACCATCACGCAAGCCGCATCCATCGCCGCGCTCACCGGAGGCAACGAGCCCTCCGAAAAGATGACCGCAGAATTCAAGAACCGCCGCGACATCGTCTTCGACCTCCTCTCCAAAATCCCAGGACTAAAAGTCAACCTCCCCGCGGGCGCATTCTACTTCTTCCCCAACATCGAAAGCTACCTCGGCAAGAAAACACAAGACGGGACGACAATCAACAACTCAAGCGACCTCGCCATGTACCTCCTCACAGTCGGCCACGTGGCCACCGTAGCAGGATCCGCTTTCGGCGCCGAAGGCTACATCCGACTCTCCTACGCCACCAGCGAAGAGAAGCTCCGCGAGAGCGTTCGCCGAATCGCCGACGCGCTCGCCAAGCTCCAATAAGTCTACCCGACGACAAAATACGGAAAAGCCACCTCTCCAAATGGAGCGGTGGCTTTTCCGTTCACGCCTCCTAACGAAAAAAGGCCCGCAAACCTGCGAGCCCCCCTTTACAAAACAATTCCATCCCTAAAACACCTGCTTCCCAAGCTGGTACAGACGCGGCGTCACCTTCAAGCCATTCCGGCCAATATTCGCCTCGTTAATCTCGAAACTCAACTTACCACCATCGGCCACAAACGTGATGCCCGCGCCGCTGGCGCACAATCCCTTGCTGCTCCCGACAATAAGAACCTTGTTGCCCGATTGAGCCGACACCAGCGACCCCATCTGCGAATTCTTCGACTCGCCAAGGTAAATGACATCCGAACGCGAAATACCAGACGCCGCAGAAGCCTCGACAACGCTCACCTTACGGTTGCCAATCATCTTATTCTGCGAAATCGACTTCAACTCGCGAGCCAAATCATTGTCACTCACCACCGTAATCACGAACGGCTTGCCATTATCCTCCTGCGGCCACGAGGTGTTCTTCGCAAACTGGAGCAAATACAACGCCTGGAACTTCGCCATCTGAGCCGACGACGACAAGGCTGCCGCAATCAAGAAACACAATAAAAATATCTTCTTCATGATCAATAAGTTGTTTTCAATATGTGGTACAAATGCCTTCAAATCTCTTCCATACATCCAACAGCAAAACACGTGCCAAACACACATAGCCACGAATCTCGCCTCACCCACCGAATCCCTCAGCCACCCTCAAACCCCAATACGAAACCCACACCCCCAATGTTTCCCTCCCGCGCCGCGCCACACACGGCTTTGACCATAAAAAAACTTATTTCTCCATAAAAAAGCCACACCATACACTTTTACCAAAATAATGTCGTATCCTTGCAACGCCACACACAAACACCTTCCACCATGCTTATCACCATAGCACGCCAATGCGGAGCCGGAGGCCTCATCGTCGGCAACGCCCTCGCGCGGCACTACAACATCCCTCTCTACACCCGACGACACCTTCAGGACCTCGCGCGGCAAAAAGGCTCACTCAACCTCGTCGACGACTTCCTCAACGAATTCCCCGTCAATTCGCTCCTCTCCGCCATCACCGTATCCGAAGACGCAGCGCACGTAACCGCCCAAACACGCGACGCCCTCAACAAACTCATTGGCGCCGACGATTGCGTCATCATCGGACGATGCGCCAACTTCATCTTCCGCGACCGACAAGACAAAGTCGCCATCTTCCTCAAAGGCGACGCCTCCGCACGAATCCAATTCATGGCCTCCTACAAAGGCACCATTTAAT
>JAFPDB010000160.1 GCA_017390085.1 Bacteroidales bacterium
ATTATTATGATGTTGTCAGGTTTTAGACTACGACGACGATAATTTTTGCATTTTTTTTAAGAAAAGTTTTGGATAATAAAAATTTTACTCTATCTTTGCACTCGCAATTCGGTAGAAATGTCGATTGCAGAGTTCAAAAGATATGCGGAAATAGCTCAGTTGGTAGAGCACAACCTTGCCAAGGTTGGGGTCGCGAGTTCGAGTCTCGTTTTCCGCTCACTTCGCCAATGTAGCTCAGTGGTAGAGCACTTCCTTGGTAAGGAAGAGGTCACGGGTTCAAGTCCCGTCATCGGCTCATCGGAGACGCCCAAAGCGTCTCCTTTTTTTGTCCCCGCACCTCGCGTTTCCCTCAATTTGGGTAACAATCCATGCGCCATCCCAGCGTAACTTTGTCAAAGAACAAAACCTTAAAACGCCAGTCACTATGATTCTTGAGAAAATCAACTCACCCGCCGACCTCAAAGCCCTCGACCCTGCCCTCCTCCCCGCCCTCGCCGACGAGGTAAGGCAAGCCGTCCTCAACAGGGTCTCCCTCCATGGCGGACACGTAGGTCCCAATCTCGGCTTTGTAGAGGCCACAATCGCGCTCCATCGCGTCTTCAACGCCCCGGAAGATAAGTTCGTTTTCGACGTCAGCCACCAAAGCTACCCCCACAAAATCCTCACAGGACGAGCTTTCGGATTCCTCGACCCCACTCGCCTCGACGAGGTCTCCGGCTACAGCAGCCCCGCCGAGTCCCCACTCTACGACACTTTCGAACTCGGCCACACATCCACCTCCATAGCACTCGCTTCAGGCCTCCAGAAAGGGCGAGACATCATGGGGCGTCACGAGAACGTCGTGGCCGTCATCGGCGACGGCTCGCTCAGCGGCGGCGAGGCTTTCGAGGGACTCGACGTCGCCGCCGAGAACGGAACCAACATCATCATAGTCGTCAACGACAATGAGATGTCCATTGCCGAGAACCACGGTGGCCTCTATCAGAATCTCGCCCTCCTACGCCAAACCAATGGCGCCGCCCAGCTCAATTTCTTCAAAGCCCTGGGCTTCGACTACCTCTATGTCGAGCAGGGAAACGACGTCCATAAGCTCATCGAGGCCTTCCAAAAAGTGAAGGACATCGACCATCCCGTCGTCGTCCACATCCACACGCTCAAAGGAAAAGGCTACGAGCCAGCCGTACTCGACAAGGAGCGGTGGCATTGGTCCATGCCCTTCGATACACAGACAGCCCAACCACGAAACACCTCCACGGCCGAGGACTACTCCGACCTCGTCGGCCAGTTCCTTCTCGACCAGATGAAAACCGACCCCTCACTTGTAGCCGTGACCGCCGGAACCCCCTCAGTGGCGGGCTTCACACCACAGCGCCGAGCCCAGGCCGGCCGACAGCACGTCGATGTCGGAATCGCCGAAGAAGAAGCCGTGGCCCTCATCTCCGGAATGGCAAAGGCAGGCGCACATCCCGTCTTCAATGTCTATAGCACATTCATCCAGCGCGCCTACGACCAACTCGCCCAAGATCTTTGCATCAACAATCAACCCGCCGTCATCAACGTCTTCATGGGTAGCGTATTGGGCTTCAACGACATCACACACATCGGCTTCTACGACATCCCCATGCTCTCCAACATCCCCAATCTCACCTACCTCGCCCCGGCGTCGTGGGAGGAGTTCGTCTCCATGGAGCGGTGGGCCATAGCCCAGTCGTCGATGCCCGTCGCCATCCGCGTCCCGGGCGGTGCCGTCGTCCACTCTCCCGAAACCTTTCCCGCCGACTATTCCGTCGCCCCCAAAGCGCGGCTTATCACTCGTGGCAGCCGTGTCGCGCTCATCGGCGCCGGTGCATCTGTCGCATGGATTCAGAAGGCGGCAGACACTCTTCGCAAAAACGGCATCCAGCCGACACTCATTTCACAAACCTTCCTCTCCTCCCTCGACGAAAAACTCCTCGAGAGCCTCTTGCCAGACCATCAAGTAGTGCTCGTCGCCGAAGACGGATCAATAGAAGGAGGCTTTGGGCAAAAAATCGCGGCCTTCTACGGCAACACTCCCATGCGCGTTCTCTGCAACGGAGTCGCCAAAGGTCTCTACGACCGCTACTCATATTCAGGTCTCCTAACCCAAAGCCATCTGACGCCAGACACCATCGCCGCCGACATCCTTCGAACCCTCTCCATCCTTTAACTCCCTTTAACACACCCCCTC
>JAFPDB010000161.1 GCA_017390085.1 Bacteroidales bacterium
CTCCCTGCTCGACTCCGGCGACCAGCCGCGCTCCGTCAACCGCAAGATTGCCACCCTCCGGAGCTACTACCGATTCCTCTGCTCCGTCGAAAAGATAAAAATCAACCCCTGCCGGGCCATCGACTCCCTCAAGACACCCCACAAGCTCCCCGTCTTCCTCCACCAGGAAGAAGCCTCCCTCATGCTCGACCCCGCCAACTTCCCCGACGATTTCAAGGGCAAACGAGACAGGGCCATAATACAAATCCTCTACCTCACAGGCATCCGCGTCAGCGAGCTTATCGGACTCACTGTCGCCAACGTCGACCTCTCACTCGACCAACTCGTTGTGCTCGGAAAAAGAAACAAACAAAGAATAATTCCACTCACCCCGGCACTCAAATCCATTTTAATTTCGTATCTTCATCTCAGAGAACAAGAATTCGGAGTGGCTAAACCCGACGACAGGCTCTTCCTCTCCCAAAATGGCGACAAGCCCCTCTACGAGCTGATGGTCTACAGAATCGTAGCCGCCCACATCGAGACGGTGGCCAACACAGCCATGAAAGGGCCACACGTCATGAGGCATACCTTCGCCACCGCGCTGCTCAACAACGGCGCCGACCTCATGGCCATAAAAGAGCTTCTTGGACACTCAAGCCTCGCCGCGACGCAAGTTTATGCGCACAGCGACTTCGAACAGTTAAACAAAATCTACAAACTGGCCCACCCAAGGGCCGACAACTAAAAGGAGGATCGTATCATGAAACTCACAGTCCAGTCTCTGCACTTCGACGCAAGCCAGCAACTCAAAGACTTTGCAGACCAGAAAGTTGGAAAACTCGACCGCTTCTTCGACGGCATCATCTCCGCTGAGGTCGTCCTCAGCCTCGACAAGGCAGAAAACACCGAAAACAAAGTCTCCAAAATCACACTCGCCGTCCCTAACGACACCCTCGTAGCCGAAAAGCAATGCAAATCCTTCGAGGAGGGCATCGACCTCGCTTGCGAGGCGCTTCGCAAACAACTCATTAAATACAAAGAAAAATAACAACCCCGCCCACTAAAGGCGATTCAAGCCCCGAAGCCCACCACGGCTCCGGGGCTTTTTCATGCCCTTGACGACCCCTTGCCCCATCCCCGCCGCACTTAAAAGATAATCACTTAAAATAATTTCATATTAATGTTTTTTACGACTTATCACTTTGCAATCAAAAGCAAACGCGCTAATTTGGTGTCTAAATGAAAGCAGAGACTCAAAATTTCTATTAAGATGACAGACGACTCCATATACGCTAAACTACTACTTCAAAGAGATGCCGTCAACAAATGGATGGAACGATGCGGCGTACGCTTCGGCATATACAAAAACGGCAGCTTCAAAGAGCAGATATTCCCCTTCGACGCCATCCCGAGGGTAATCTCGGCCGCCGACTGGCAAACGCTCTCGCGAGGTCTCGCGCAGCGAGTCATGGCGCTCAACGCCTTCCTGAAAGATGTCTACACCAAAAGGTCCATCATCCGCGACGGCATCGTGCCAGCCGATTTCGTATTCTCCTCCAAAGGCTACCTGCCCCAGTGCGAGGGTATCATCCCCCCGGCCGATGTCTTCAGCCACATATCGGGCATCGATCTCGTGCAGGCCGACGACGGCACATGGTTCGTCCTCGAAGACAATCTCCGCGTCCCCTCCGGGGCCTCATACCCCCTCATAGCGCGAGACCTCACCCGAAAGGTCTCCCCAGAAACGTTCGCCGACGCCTCCGTGCTCGACAACCGCGACTACGCCTCACTCCTGCGGCGCGTCCTCGACGACGTCAATGTCTCTTCAGGGCTCGAAGTCGTCCTCACGCCGGGGCGCTACAACTCCGCCTTTTTCGAGCACTCCTACCTCGCCGAGAAAGCCGGTGTCGTTCTCGCCTTCCCCGACGATATCTTCGTCGAAGACGATCTCGTCTACTACAAAGGACTTCTCAACAAGAAGGAGAGGGTGGGGGTCATCTACCGGCGCATCTCCGACGAGTTCATGGACCCCATGACTTTCGAGAAGTCAAGCCTCCTCGGCATCCCAAACGTCTTCTCCGCCTACCGAAAGGGCAATGTCGCCATCGTCAACGCCTTCGGCAACGGCGTCGCCGACGACAAGGGCATCTACTATTTTGTCCCCAAAATGGTCAAGTACTACCTCGGCGAGGAGCCTATACTCCGCAACGCCCCGACCTACCTGCCCATCTTCCCCGACGACTACAAATACGTCATCGACAATCTCCCAACACTCGTCATCAAAGACGTCGCCGAGGCCGGGGGCTACGGCGTGATGTTCGGGCGAGATATGTCCGCCGAGCGCCTCGACCAGGTCCGGGCCATGATAAAGGCCGACCCCAGACGTTGGATCGCGCAGGAGGTCATCAACTTCATCGACCTCGACATCATGGACGGCGACTCCACCGTCAAGCGCAAAAGCGACTTCCGCGCCTTCGTCCTCTCCGGAAAGAATACCGAGGTATGGCCCAGTGGACTCACGCGCTTCACCCGCGACCCAAAGTCCTTCGTAGTCAATTCCTCACAAGGAGGCGGTTTCAAAGACACATGGGTCCTTGCCAAGTAACCAATTCACACCCTTTTACATCATAACACAGACAACCTAACCCGCATTATCATGAAATACCTCAATCTCGCCATCTCTCCCGCCAAAGCCGATCGTCTCTACTGGCTCGGACGCTATGCAGAGCGCGCCATCCTCTCGCTCCACCTGCTCCGAAGGTATTGCAACGCCGATATCGACGCCGATTCCCACTCCCCGCTCGAGACCTTCGCCACGCTCATGGGCGTCCCCACTGCCGCCCTCAAGTCCGGCAATTTCGTAGCCGATTATCTCTATTCCACTGAGAATCTCTCGTCCATAGCTTCCACGCTCGCCGCCGCCAAGAACAACGCCATGCTCGAGCGCAACGACATCAAGACCGAGGTGCTCGCCTACGTCGAGCTGGCCGTCAACACCCTCGAGGCCGCCAAGGCCAACAACGCCGGCGTTTTTGAGCTGCAACCCGTTTCCGACTACCTCATGTCTTTCTGGGGAGCCGTGGGCGAATATGTGCGCTCGCGCGCCGTCCGAAACATACTCACCATCGGGCGCTGCGTCGAGAGGCTCGACGTCATGATCCGCTTCTGCTACGAACCCGAGAGAATAGCTTCCGTCCTCGAGACACTCGAGTCCGTCGACGAGGCCGAACTCGCCCTCTGCGACAACCAAACCATCGACTACCTCCGCAAGATGGCCGCCATGCCAGAGGCTTCTTCCGAGGCTCTCTCCAAACTCAACTCCCTTTTCGCCGCATAATCCCCTATGGTCGTGTTACTCAGATACTCATACACGACGCTCATCACCTTTTCGGCCAAAGTGTCAGACCACGCCTTCGCGCTTCGTTGCGTCCCAATGCAGACGCCGGCGCAAAGGCTCATCTGGCAACACCTAACCGTCTTACCCGCCTGCCCCGTCGCCTCATCGGTCGACGCCTTCGGCAGCGTCGTTTCGACGGGTTTCCTCGGCCGACGCCATAGCCTCTTCGCCTACGAGGCGGCCGGACTTGTCGAGACGACCGACCAGCCCGTGACCGACGCCCCCTTCCCGTTCTATTCCCATCCCTCGCCGCTCACCATGCCCTCGCCCGAGATGTCTTCAATCGCCAATTCCCTCGGCTCCCCCGCAGACGACCCCGCCCTGTGGACCGAAAGGCTCATGGCCGCCGTGGCCTCGCGCTTGTCCTATTCGCCAGGAGCCACTTCTGTCGATACCACCGCGGCACAGGCTCTCGAACTCGGGCAGGGCGTTTGCCAAGATTTCGCCCACGTCTCGGTGGCCATAGCGCGCCTTGCGGGGCTCCCTGCCCGCTACGCCTGCGGCTTCATGGAAGGAGAGGGCGCCTCCCACGCCTGGGTCGAGGTCTTCATCAATGGCCGATGGCTACCCATCGACCCCACTAACCAAAGACCTGCCGTCAATTCATACATCAAGTTGGCACACGGGCGCGATTTCGACGATTGCTCCATCTCCAGGGGAGTTTTCCGAGGACAGGCCTCACAAGCGGTCTCCGTCTCCGTCGATGTCTGGAAAGCCAACCAGGCCGACGCCGATTCTTGTCACTGATTCACGTCACTACGAATACTATACAATGGATCCCTACGTTAAAACTGTTGTCTCCGAAGAACTACCAGTTGCAGAAGAACTAAAGATTAAGAAGCTCGTCGTCGGCTCGGGCGACGGCCCAAGGGTCTGTATCATCACGGGCATCCATGGCGACGAGCTCGAGGGCCAATACGTCTGTTTCGAGATGGCAAGACGCCTGCGAGCCAGCCCCGAGGCCGTCAAAGGCACCGTCGAAATATGGCCCGCCATCAACCCCCTCGGCGTCGATTCCGTCTGTCGGGGCATTCCCACTTTCGACCTCGACATGAACCGCATTTTCCCCGGCTCCTACGACGGCCACATGGTCGAGAGGGTCGCCAACCAGGTGGTCGACGACCTCGCCGGCGCCGACATGGTCGTCGACATCCACTCTTCCAACGTCTTCCTATACGAGATGCCGCAGGCGCGCATCAGCCAGATGACAGCACAACGCCTCATGCCTTTCGCCAAACTCCTCAACCTCGATTTCATCTGGGTCCACGAGGCCGCGACTGTCCTACAGTCCACCATCGCCCATTCCCTCAATTCCCTCGGTACCCCGACGCTCGTCGTCGAGATGGGCATCGGAATGAGGATAACGCAAGAATATGGCGACAGGCTCGTGGCAGGCCTCTTCAATCTTCTCGCCAAGATGGGAGTCTGGGGCGCCATACCGGTCCCGGCCTCCGTCTCCTCGCCGCTTGTCTCCACCGACGGCGAGGTCACCATGATCAACTCCCCTTTCTCGGGAGTCGTCGTCAACACAGCTCCCCACTCCTCATGGGTCAAACCCGGCGCTGTCCTCTGCCAAGTGGTCTCCCCTCTCACGGGCGACGTCCTCGCCGATGTCAAGTCCCCTGTCGAGGGCCTCCTCTTCACCCAGAGGGGCTATCCCGTCGTCTACGAAGGGTCGCTCATCGCCAGAATATTCTCCCCAAACCGTAAATCCAACTAACACACTCACCTCACTACACTTCAATCAAGAGAACTTTTATGGAACGTATTGAGATTTTGCGGATGAAGTCACCTTTTCGAGACGATTTCGTCATCCACGGTTTCCATTTCGGCGGCCCAAAGAAGACCGTGGCAATCGTCGGGCCCATGAGGGGCGACGAGGCGCAACAACTCTTCGTCGCTTCGCAAATTGTTAAGAATCTCACGCACCTCGAACGCCAAGGGAGGGTCTCCAACGAACTCGGAATTCTCGTCATCCCAACCGTCAACAGTTTCTCGCTCAATGTCCATAAGCGCTTCTGGGCCATGGACAATACCGACATCAACCGCATGTTCCCTGGCTACGACCAGGGAGAGACCACACAGCGAATCGCCGCCGCGCTCTTCGAGGCCGTCAAAGGCTACGCCTGGGGTGTCCAGCTCGCCTCCTACTACCTGAGCGGAAATTTCACACCACACGTACGAGTCATGCGGACAGGCTACGAGGATGCCGCCGCCGCCGAGGCTTTCGGCCTCCCCTACGTCTGCCGATACGACCCCGCCCCCTTCGATACCGTGGTCCTAAACTACAACTGGCAAATCTTTGGCACACGCGCCTACTCCCTATATTCCGGCTCCACCGACGTCCTCTCACACGACATGGCCAAACTCTCATGGCAGGCCGTCATCAGGTTCCTCAATTCCATTAAGGCCGTCTCCGC
The DNA here is from genome assembly GCA_017390085.1 of Bacteroidales bacterium. Lineage (GTDB taxonomy): Bacteria > Bacteroidota > Bacteroidia > Bacteroidales > Marinilabiliaceae > W3P20-009. The sequence continues at coordinate 5,800 of JAFPDB010000161.1, forward strand.
GCCTCTCCATCCCGGCTCCCGCTCCCTCGTTTTCGCCGCCGACGAACTACAGACCGTCACCTCGCAGCAGGCCGGAGTGCTCTACAATAGGGTAGCCGTCGGCCAGTATGTCCGCAAGGACGACCAGCTCGCCACAATCCTCGATCCCTTCACCGGCGAGCAACTCCAGTCTCTCACCTCGCCTGCCGACGGGGTCGTCTTCTTCGCCCACACCAAGCCTCTCGTACACCAGCATTCCCGCGCGTTCCAAATCCTGCCTTTTCATTCCTGAGCCTCTTTCTCGCCCGTCATGCCCCGCAGTATCTCTATCACCGAGTCCAAACGGGGCAGCAGCCCCGGGATAGTCTCTTCCGTCGCGCCGTTACACAACATTCTGCTCACCTGAGCCTGAGGTATCCTGCTCGCCTCCCTCTCCATGGCGCGGCCCCGCTCCGTCAACGCCACTATCACCCGGCGTTTGTCGCCCTCTCCGCGACGACGCTCCACCAGACCCATCTGCTCCATCCTTTTAAGCAGAGGGGTCACGGTGTTCGTCTGCAACATCAGCCTGCCGCCTATCTCGTTGACAGTCAGCCCGTCCGTCTCCCACATCACCATCATCACCAAGTACTGCGGATATGTCAGCCCAAGCCCCGAAAGCAACGGCGTGTAGCTCTTCACGATTAAGCGGCTCGCCGTGTATAGCCTGAAACACAACTGCCCTCTGAGCCTCAAATCTTCATTCGACATCTTTCTTACCCTGTTTGATTGCTACCCAAATTTAGCTACTAAACAGTCCACCTTCCACATCACGCCGCAAAAACCGCTGAAACGCAACCATATAAACAACAAAACGGCACACCCGGCGACTCCAATACATAATGCTCCACGCCGGGCTCCTCAACCACCCCACTTTAATAAGCAAAAAATTAAACACACTATTGCCACTTTCCCCCGAAAAATATTAACTTTGTAGCCGAATTTCATGCCAACGGGAATTGTTATGCCCTTTCCTTTGGCTGTCTTTCGAAGTCTTTTACAGAAGATAAATAACCTAATTGTCTAATAATTCGAATTATGGCTAAAGAAGCGTTTCAAAGAACCAAGCCACACGTAAACATCGGCACCATCGGTC
>JAFPDB010000162.1 GCA_017390085.1 Bacteroidales bacterium
ACACCGACGGCTCGGTTGGCGCGGCTAAGGGCGCAGGCATAGGCGCCGGAATCTACAAAGACAATAACGAGGCGTTCGCATCGCTCGAAAAAGTATCGGTCATTGAGCCCGATGTCAAGAACAAGGAGCAATACGAGGCAGCATACGCCCTTTGGAGCGAACGACTCGAAAAGTGCATCGATTGATAAGTAAACAATAATAATTAACAGCAAGGAAGCTGTCGGCAATCGGCCCTTCGCCCCCCGGCAGCTTACTGAAAAATAAGAAACAGAAAAATGGCAAAAGAGTACTTCGCCAACATTGGCAAAATCAAATTTGAGGGCGCTCAGAGCAAAAACCCTCTCGCATTCCGCTACTACGACGCAGAGCGCGTCGTGATGGGAAAGAAAATGAAGGACTGGCTCAAATTCGCCATGGCATGGTGGCACACCCTCTGCGCTGAGGGCGGCGACCAGTTTGGAGGCACAACTAAGAGCTTCCCTTGGAACGCCAGCAGCGACGCAGTCCAGGCCGCAAAGGACAAGGCAGACGCGGGTTTCGAGATCATGCAGAAGCTCGGCATCGAGTACTACTGCTTCCACGACATCGACCTCGTATCTCCCGGCGCCAACGTGGCTGAATACGAGAAAAACCTCAAAGAGGTCGTAGCCTACCTGAAGCAGAAGCAGCAGGAGACGGGCATCAAACTTTTGTGGGGCACCGCAAACGTTTTCGGAGACAAGCGCTACATGAACGGCGCGTCTACGAACCCCGACTTCGACGTCGTAGCCCGCGCAATTGTCCAGATTAAGAACGCCATAGACGCGACGATTGAGCTCGGCGGCCAGAACTACGTCTTCTGGGGCGGCCGTGAGGGCTACATGAGCCTGCTCAACACCGACATGAAGCGCGAGAAGGCTCACATGGGTCAGATGCTCCGCATGGCTCGCGACTACGCTCGTTCTAAGGGCTTCAAGGGCTCGTTCCTCATCGAGCCCAAGCCAATGGAGCCCAGCAAGCACCAGTACGACGTCGACACCGAGACCGTCATCGGCTTCCTCCGCGCCAATGGCCTCGACAAGGACTTCAAGGTCAACATCGAGGTAAACCCTGCGACACTTGCCGGCCATACATTCGAGCATGAGATTGCCTGCGCTGTAGACAACGACATGCTCGGCAGCATCGACGCCAACCGCGGCGACTACCAGAATGGTTGGGATACGGATCAGTTCCCAATCGACAACTACGAGCTCACCCAGGCGTGGATGGAGATTATCCGCGGCGGCGGCTTCAAGGACGGCGGCACGAACTTCGACGCCAAGACCCGTCGCAACTCCACCGACCTCGAGGACATCATCATCGCCCACGTTAGCGGCATGGACGCCATGGCCCGCGCACTTCTCTCCGCGGCCGACCTTCTTGAGCACAGCGACTACAAGAAGATGAAGGCAGAGCGCTACGCCAGCTTCGACAGCGGCAAGGGCAAGGAGTTCGAAGATGGCAAGCTCACCCTCGAGCAAGTCTACGAGTACGGTAAGCAAGTGGACGAGCCTAAGCTCACGAGCGGCAAGCAGGAGCTCTATGAGCAAATTGTCAGCATGTACTGCTAAACAAGTATAAGCCGAAGGCCGGCTCTCCGAGTAAATCCGAGAGCTGGCCTTATTTTTACGGCCTTGGCTAAAAGTTAATAAAGATTGAGCTAATTAGCATTTCACTACCAATTTGTCAGAATAATGATAGAGAACCAGAATTTAGCCATGGAGAAAGGCAGCAAGGCATACCTGACGGGCATAGTC
>JAFPDB010000163.1 GCA_017390085.1 Bacteroidales bacterium
GAGAATCCCGACTATCACGAGGTGAAGGTCTTCAGCAAGAGATACGCATGGAACGAGACGGCGGATGCCGAAGACGTCACAAAAGATGTCGTGTGCTCGGAAGTCGTCGCCCCCAATGGAAAGAGGTACACGGATCTTACGAACATACGATGCGAGATATTCTCGGAGTACAACATCGCTTGGGATCGCGTCAGCTGGACACCGTCTATAACCTACACCGACACAGAAAGTGGCGAGATAACCAAGAAACAAGGAGTCACATACCATAGCTACAATGACATAGAAACGTATGGCAATCCATATAAAATAACCACGAGAGATACAGTCATAACGGCGACTCCAAGATTGACATTCATAGACGACGCTTACAACGGCGAACTGATCCTCACGGTCAAGTCGCAAGGTCGTCTTTGGGACAGGAGGACACTCACGGTTAAAGACGGCAAAGTAAAAGACTCCGTTCTGATAGACTGTCGCGACCTCATAGAGTCGCAGACGCCACTGCCAAAACTGTGGTTCGACGTCACCAGCCACGACGCAGGAATCGGGAAAGTCGTGGAGAAATCGGACGTTCTGCTTATCAACCAGTCGCAAGACAGGGACAGCGTCACGACAGGTCTGTATTCCAAGAAAGAGCATAAAGGTTTCGGCGGCATGTATAGAGGCTGGGGCAGCAGCTTCACGAACAGCTTGTAGTTCTTTAGCTCTGGATACATAGTCAGCAGACGCTCATCCTTGACCAACTGTGAGAATGGCGTGGCCATGCCATACGAATACGCTGGTTTAATCGCGGCAATCCCCCCAAAATCGTTCATCCTTGCCCGATGCGAGCGGACCCAGACGCGGCAACACAACTCACAACCCCTCTGCCAAACCCTTTAGCGCAATAAAGCGGGCAAGCGTATTCCGGTCCACCTTACAAATCTTCGCAATCTTTCGCCGAGAGGTCCCGTTACGCAGTAGCTCCCTGATAAGCACCTCCTTGCCCGACAATTTGTACTTGTCCGGGCTGCTCTTCCTGCCCTTAGGCCGCCCGAGCACGACGCCCTCCGCCTTCCTCCGCGCCAAAGCCTCTTTGGTCCGCTGGCTGATAAGGTTGCGCTCGATTTCGGCCGACAACCCGAACGCGAAGGCGAGAACCTTGCTCTGGATGTCGTCGCCCAATCGGTAGTTGTCCTTGATTGTCCAGACGCGGCACTCCTTCGTCATGCAGATGTTCAAAATCTCCATGATCATAAAGAGGTTCCTCCCCAAGCGCGACAACTCGCTGCAAATGATTACGTCGCCCTTGTTCACACGTTTCAGAAGAGTGCCAAGCTCGCGCTTGGTGTAATTCTTCGTCCCGCTGATAGTCTCTTCAATCCAGTCTTCAATCGCAATGCTCTGCCCTTCGCAGAATTTGTTAATCTCAAAGCGCTGGTTCTCAACCGTCTGCTTGTCGCTGCTTACTCTAATGTAACCGTAAATCATATATTGGAAGTTTTGATTATCTGCACACTCCATATATGCCAACGGCCAACAACAAACCGCGCCGCAAAGCCCGACTTTCATCAATGGCTTTGCGGCGCAAAAAACCTTTGGCTGAAACAACGCCCGCCAAACGATGCCAGACGGAGTGGGGAGGGTAGGGGGCTACTCCATCCGCGGAGTGCCGACGCTAAAACTCCTCGACGCTTCCGCCCCCTTTTGTCGTCTTCTTCACTTTCGAGCTGTCGCCCACGTACTTGATCGTGCAGCTCACAGCCTCAGCCGTCAACGACTCGCTGAAGTTCACCACGGCGTCCGTGTCGATAGCCTTTATCTTAACGTGCTTTGTCTCAAGCTCTTCAGCATTGTAGGTCGATATGCCCACCGTGCCGGCCACGACGACGTTCTGCCTCTCGGCCTTACCCTCAAGTTTTATGACGCAAGTGTTCGCGTCGACATCAAGCTCCGTCACGTCCAAATCAAGGCTCGCCTCGCTCTGCGCGCCAACCTCCAGAGTCAGCTTACCCTTGTGGGCAAAAAGGCAGTCCGTCGAAATCGAAGCTCCACGCCTCACGCTGATGCGGTCGAGGTCCTTAAAATAGACAAACACCTGCACTGCCGAGCCGGGAGTGCGCTTCTTCATCTTGACGCTCAGGACCCCGTCTTTCACAACCGTCTCAACGTCCGAAGTCGGGCAGCCGTCCGTCACCACTTCCATTGCGGTCTTGTCGCACTGGATCAGCGACACGTTGGCGCCCTTGCTCACCTCAATGGCCCTGAAGTCTCCCGTGAGCGCGCGTTCCTCTTTGTTCTCGGCAATGCTGACGCCGACGAACGACAACACGGCTACAGCTGCTGTTAATGCTCTTTTTATCATACGTTTAAGTGTTTATTGTGCGTTTTTGAGTAGTTCTTCGGCATTGGCGAGGGCCGTGTCGGTCACGTGGGCCCCGCTCAGCATCTTGGCAATCTCGCCCACGCGCTCCGCCGCCGTCAAGAGGCTTATGTGAGAGATTGTCCGCTCGTCGGTGTCCTCCTTATAGACCCTATACTGGCGCGCGCCGCAGGCTGCCACCTGCGGCAAGTGCGTTATGGCCAACACCTGGATATGCTTGGCCATGTCTCTCATTATCAAGCCCATCTTGTTGGCCACGTCGCCCGACACGCCCGTGTCTATCTCGTCGAATATTATCGTCGGCAAAGCCTTTGCCTGCGACAGCAACGACTTGATACTCAGCATGACGCGGCTCATTTCGCCACCCGACGCCACTTTGGCTATGTCCGTCGGCTCGCCATTCTTGTTGGCGGAGAAGAGGAAACGTATATCGTCCTGCCCGTTCGGGCCGAGGGCCACTATCTTGTGGCTCACCACGAATTTGGCGTTCGCCATGCCCATCTCGCGCAATTGCCCAGCCACGTATTCCGTTATCGACCCGAACACGCCCTTACGCCTCTCGCTCAGCGCGTCGGCCTC
>JAFPDB010000164.1 GCA_017390085.1 Bacteroidales bacterium
ACCCGATGGCCACGAAGATGATGGCTTTCCATGTCTTCATCGGCTTGGCTTGGGTGTCCGGCTCGGCGGCCTTGGCGTCTTTGCGCCCCTCGCGGACGGTGTAGGCCATGTAGGCGACGAACGCGGCGAAGAGCAGGGCGGCCTCAAGCCGCGACGTGTGCCAGTCGAGGCACGTGGCCGCCAGCGCGCACCCGGCCACGACACATATCGGGAGGTCGCGGCGCACGGTCTTGCGGCCGATGGTCATGGGCGAGACGATGGCCGTGATGCCGACGATGAGGAGTGTGTTGAAGATGTTGCTGCCCACGACGTTGCCGACTCCGAGGTCTGGCGTGCCGGCGACGGCTGACATGATGCTTACGAAGAGTTCGGGGGCCGAGGTGCCCATGGCCACGACGGTCAGCCCAATGACGATTTGCGAAATGCGCATACGCTCGGCTATTCCCACGGCCCCGGCCGTGAGCCTGTCGGCCCCCCATATGACGAGGGCTATGCCGACGACGGCAAGAAGAATGTTAATCATTTGTCGTTATAACGGGTCGTACGCAAAAATAATAAAAGGCAGCGTTATCTATTTGTGAAACGCTGCCTTAGGGTGTATTTTGCGGTCTGTTATTTCAGAATTTGGTCGATTTTCTTGGCGAGGTCGTCGCCTCTGAGGTTTTTGCCGACGATGATTCCGTCTTGCCCGATGAGGATGTTGCCCGGGATGGCTTCCACGGCGTAGGCCTGCGCCGCCACGTTGCGCCACCCTTGGAGGTCGGAGACTTGCGGCCACTTCATGCCGAGGGTGCCGACGGCGTTGAGCCATGCCTCGCGGTTTTCGTCGAGCGAGACGCCGATTATCTCGAGGCCTTTGCCGTGATACTTTTCGTAGGCGTCGACAATGAAAGGCATCTCGGCTCGGCAGGGGGCGCACCACGAGGCCCAGAAGTCCACGAGGGTCAGCTTGTTGGCTTCGACTACTTCGGCGAGGTGGATTTGGTTGCCGTCTTTGTCGGATTGCGAGAAGTCGGTGAAGTGCTTGCCCGGCTCGGTCTGGGCGAGGAGGAGCATGTGGTTCTTGATGCGGGTGAAGTTGGGCATCTCGTCGCCCCCTTTTTTGCTGAGTTCGCTGATGATATCGGCGCGGATGCTGTCGTTAATAACGCGGTCGACTTGCCCGAGGAGGAAGTCGCTGAAGAGCGATGGCGCGTTGTCTTTGATGGCGGAGATGTAGGAGCCGATGAGTTTGTTGTTCATCGAGTCGATCTTCTGGTCGGCCTCGACGCGCTGTTGCTCGGTGCTCATGGGGTTCTGGATTGTCTCGACGAGTCGGTTGACCTCGAGGTTTATCTGATAGCCTTCGTCTTCGAGCGCCGCGAGCGTGATGTTGCTCCTGCTGCCCTCGAAAGTTGGCTGCTTGTCGGGCGAGGAGTGTATGGCCATGCTGAACTTGGCGCCGGGCTCAATGAGGACGGGGAAAGCCGTCGCGGACTCGCTGTTGACTATCGGGATTACGAGTGCCATACCCATAGCCTCTTTGTCCAGCGAAACGTCGAAGGTGAACTTGCCCTCGGTGACGGTGGCGGTGTCGATGGGCATGTTGCCCAATGGTGTCATGATGCAGAGGACGAGCGTGTCGGGGTCTCCCCATCCTTCGATTGTGCCGTTTATGACGCAGTTCCGATCCGACTCCCCTCCAGAGCAGGCGGCGATGAGGAGTGAAGTGGCGGCGGATATGAGGGCCAGTCTCTTTTTCATTGTGTGTTTCTTAGTGTTGTTTTTGAATACGTTATTTGACTCCTATGACTCGTTCGAGCACGCATCTCGCGTCGCGTATTGAGGCGAGCAGCCAGTGGGAGAAGAGCTCCGTCTGTTCGGCTTCGGACAGCCTGACTTGCTCGGGCGTGAGCCTCGAGTCTATTTCGCGCCTGAGGTGGCTCATGGCGATGGCGGCGCTGGCCGAGATGTTGAGGCTCTCCGTGAGTCCGCACATGGGTATGACCATGCGCAGGTCGGCGTTCTCCATTGCCCATTGCGACAATCCGAGTTTCTCGGCCCCGAAGACCACGGCTATTGGCGATTGCGCGACGTCGAGGTCGTAGAGGCTCACGTCGTGGCCCGGGTGCGGCGAGGCGGCCACGATTTTGTAGCCGCGCGAGCGTAGGTGTTCGTAGGCGGCCGGTGTGTTGAAGCCCGTCTGGCTGAATTTATGGTACGTCAGCCATTTGAACGCTCCTCGCGCCACGCCGTTGCTGGCCTTGAATTGGCTGCTGTTTTCGACAATGGTAATGTCTTGGATTCCGAAGCAGTCGCACGAGCGGACCACGGCGCTGGCGTTCTGGCTGTGGTAGATGTTCTCGAGCGCCACGGTGACGCGTCGCGTGCGCCTGTCGAGGACGCCGCGGAGCGTGGCCTTACGGTTGTCGTTGACGAAGGGGGCGAGCAGTTCGATGCGCCGATTGGCGTCGAGCGCGAAGAAGGCGTCGAGCTGCGCTTGACTGGGTGTTGAGAGGTCTACCGACAAAATCTGTGTATGTTGCTGTTATGGAGTGGGATGTGGCCGTCGTCTGGCTACGGAGAGAGCCGCCCCGGCCGGTGAAGACGTGCTCGGATGGGGCGGCTCTTTATCTTGCGTCCAAAGGTGTATGTCCGTCTTGGCGCTGTGGGGCTTAGAGGTTGTCTTCGAGTTCGCTGCCTGCCTTGAATTTGACGACCTTCTTAGCGGGGATGATGATCTCCTGCTTGGTCTGTGGGTTGCGGCCCTTGCGCTCGCCTCGCTCGGAAACGCTGAAAGCGCCGAAGCCTACGAGCGCCACTTTGCCGTCGTTGGTGTCTTTGAGGGCCTCGGAAGTTGCCTCAATGAAGGCGTCGAGGGCTTTTTTGGAGTCGGCCTTTGTAAGTCCGGACTTCTCTGCGATCTTGTCGATCAGTTGTGTTTTATTCATCTCTTTCTTTTCGTAATTAGTATTGTATGGACCTGGCTTAATCGCCAATAGTTGTTCTTGCTCTAACCACGTCGCAAATATAGGTCTTTTAAACAATTACGCAACGATATTTCACTCTTAAACGTTGAAACACCTAATAAAAAACGCCGTGCTTCCACACTTTTTAAGAGAGGCGCGCCCGCATCGCCCACCTTTTGCCTTGGCGTGGGGTTCGCAAGCGAAATAATTCAGTATTTTTGCGGGAACTTAATAAAAGAGAATCTTTTACGTAACTTAAATAATGGCAAAGGAATTGACGCCACGAGGCGAGAACTACTCGCAGTGGTACAACGATTTGGTTATTAAAGCCGACCTGGCCGAGCAGTCCGCAGTCCGCGGTTGCATGGTCATCAAACCTTACGGCTACGCCATCTGGGAGAAGATGCAACGCGCTCTCGATGACAAGTTTAAAGAGACTGGCCACCACAACGCCTACTTCCCCATCTTCATTCCGAAATCGTTCTTTTGCCGCGAGGCCGAGCACGTCAAGGGCTTCGCCAAGGAGTGCGCCGTGGTGACCCACTACCGTCTGCGCTCGACTGAGGACGGTTCGGCCGTCGAGGTCGACCCCGCCGCGAAGCTTGAGGAGGAGCTCATCGTCAGGCCCACGTCGGAGACCATAATCTGGAACACCTATAAGAACTGGATTCAGAGCTACCGCGACCTCCCGATCCTATGCAACCAGTGGGCGAACGTCGTCCGCTGGGAGATGCGCACCCGCCTTTTCCTCCGCACGGCGGAGTTCCTCTGGCAGGAGGGCCATACGGCCCACGAGACGCGCGAGGAGGCCGAGGAGGAGGCCCGCAAAATGCTCGACGTGTATTCAGATTTTGCGGAGAACTTCATGGCCGTGCCCGTCATCAAGGGCGTCAAGACGGCCAATGAGCGTTTCGCCGGCGCGCTGAACACCTACACCATTGAGGCCCTGATGCAAGACGGCAAGGCCTTGCAGAGCGGTACGTCGCACTTCCTTGGTCAGAACTTCGCAAAGGCGTTCGACGTGACGTTTATGAACCGCGAGGGCAAGAGCGAGTACGTGTGGGCGACGTCGTGGGGCGTCTCGACTCGTCTTATGGGCGCGCTCATCATGGCCCACTCCGACGACAACGGTCTTGTCCTGCCACCGAAACTCGCGCCTACGCAAGTCGTCATCGTCCCTGTCTACAAGACCAACGAGGAGCGGGCCGCCATTGCGGCCAAGGCCAACGAGGTCGTGGCACGTCTGCGCTCCAAGGGCATCTCGGTCCTCTTCGACGACAACGACAAGAAGAAGCCGGGCTGGAAATTTGCCGAGTACGAGCTCAAGGGCTTCCCGATACGCATAGCCCTCGGCCCTCGCGACATCGCCAAGAACGAGGGTGAGGTCCACCGCCGCGACACGATGGAGAAGTTCCAAATGAGCCTCGACGGCATCGAGGACCGCCTCGTAGCCCTCCTGGACGAGATGCAGGCCAACATCTTCAGCAAGGCGAAGGCCTATCGCGACGCCCACGTCACGCGAGTCGACACGTACGAGGAGTTCAAGGAGGTCCTCAAAAACAAGGGTGGTTTCGTCTCCGCCCATTGGGACGGCACCACCGAGACCGAGATTCAGATTAAGGAGGAGACCAAGGCCACGATCCGCTGCATCCCCATTGGCAACGAGCCTGAGGAGGGCAAGTGCATCCTGACGGGCAAACCCTCCCACCAGCGGGTGCTTTTCGCAATCTCGTACTAAAGGAACAATACCCATTCAGAACGTCAGCTCCCTCCTTGCTTCCGCGGGGAGGGAGTTTCTTTTTACGACTCAAAATATCACGATGAAAGCTCTTTATACTATTCTTCTTCTCATTGTCTCGAATAGTTTCATGACCATGGCGTGGTATGGCCATCTGAAATTCTCTCAGACTAAGTGGGGCAGCGGGTTGTCCATAGTGGCTATTATACTGATTAGCTGGGGTATAGCTCTGTTTGAGTATTGCTGCCAGGTGCCGGCCAACCGGATCGGGTATGTTGGCAACGACGGCCCGTTCAGCCTTGTTCAGCTCAAGGTGATTCAGGAGGTCATATCGCTCAGCGTCTTCACCATTTTCACCCTCGCTTTCTTCAAGAATGAGGAGCTGCGTCTGAACCACCTCATCGCTTTCGTGTTCCTGGTCTTGGCGGTTTACTTCATGTTCAAGAAATAGGGTGGTGGTGCGTCTCGCCATTCATAGTTGATTATCTACCATTGACACATACTTTTTCCTATGAAAGAGATTCTCTACATCCTGCTCGACAGCTATGCCGACCATGAGATGGCCTACCTCTCGCAGGCCATCAACGCCGGCGAGACCGGCCCAATTGCCCACCCGAAGTACGTCAACAAGGTGGTGGGCGCGACGATGGGGCCCATACGTTCCATTGGCGGGTTGCGGACGTTGCCCGACTACACTTTTGGCGACATCCCGTCCGACTATGCGGCCCTCGTGCTCGTCGGCGGCTACGGATGGTTGGCCGACGTTCCTGAGGGCGTGGGGCGCATCGTCCGCGAGGCTGTGGCCGGCGGCCGCATTGTGGGGGCCATTTGCAATGCCGTCGGGTGGATGGCGGCGCAGGGGCTGCTCAACAATGTTCGGCATACGGGCAACGGCGTCGGCCAGCTTATCCAGATGGGAGGCGTGGCCTACACCAATCAGGCTTCGTACGTCGACGAGCAAGCCGTCGCTTGCGGCAACGTGGTCACGGCCAACGGCTCGGCGTCGCTCGAGTTCGCGAGGGAGATGCTTCTGCTGCTCCAGAACGATACGCCCGAGATGATAGGCCGATATTACGCTTTCAATAAGGAGGGGCTTGTGAAGCTTTTCGGGCCGAGGCCGCGCTTCAGGTTCAATACTGTGGGCCTCTTCACGCGCGACAACAGGGCGACGGTCGATTTCTACACGCGGGCGTTCGGTTTCACTACAGAGTGGGACGGCGTGCAGCCCAACGTCGAGATGTGGCTCGACGGCGTCCGGCTCATCCTCTTCCCCCGCGATGCTTTCGGCCGGATGGTCTCCCGCGAATTTGCGTATCCCGACGGGCCTAACGGGGCGGCGGAACTCGCTTTGGAGGTCCCGACTTTTGCCGACGTTGACCGCGAGTATGAGGCGGCTTTGGAGTGCGGCGCGTTGTCCGTACTTCCGCCGACGACCGAGCCATGGGGGCAGCGCACCTGCTACGTGGCTGATCCTGACGGTAATCTTGTCGAGATAGGCTCTTTTGTCGAGGCGTGAGATGCGTCGTTGCCGGAAACGTCTTGAACAATAAGGTCTTGCCCACAACGAGAAAAGCGTCGACCGCGATAGCGGCCGACGCTTTTAATTTCGGGTCGGGGTGACTGGATTCGAACCAGCGACAACACGCCCCCCAGACGTGTACTCTAACCGGGCTGAGCTACACCCCGAAGGTTTTTTGACCTTCCTTTCGTCAGGCGGTGCAAAGTTATCTTTTTATTTGATTGTTGGCGCGCGTGGAGTGGGATTTTTTTGCGGCTTTCACGGCGGCAGACTCAACTTGTACTTGAGGCATA
>JAFPDB010000165.1 GCA_017390085.1 Bacteroidales bacterium
ACATCGTCAAGGCACTTGTCGTATCGATTGGCGATGATGGCCTGGCATTGGGACTTGAATTGCTCGAGGTTGTTGACGACCCGGCTTCCGAAGAACGTGCTGCCGTCTTGAAGTGTGGGTTCGTAGATGATGACTTCGGCTCCCTTGGCCTTGATCCTCTTCATGACACCCTGGATGCTACTCTGTCGGAAGTTGTCGGAGTTGGACTTCATTGTGAGGCGGAAAACTCCCACGACGCAAACTTTTTCGGCTTTCGGGTCGAAGTCGCCCCGATTGTAATAGTCGTAGTAGCCGGCTTTGTGGAGGACGCGGTCCGCGATGAAGTCTTTACGTGTTCGATTGCTCTCTACGATTGCCTCGATGAGGTTTTCGGGGACGTTTTCGTAGTTGGCGAGGAGCTGTTTTGTGTCTTTGGGGAGGCAGTATCCTCCGTAGCCGAAGGATGGGTTGTTGTAGTGGTCGCCGATTCGGGGGTCGAGGCTTACGCCCTTGATGATGCTTTGGGTGTCAAGTCCTTTGATTTCGGCATAGGTGTCGAGCTCGTTGAAGTAGCTGACTCGGAGGGCCAGGTAGGTGTTGGCGAACAACTTGACGGCTTCGGCCTCTGTAAGTCCCATGAAGAGGGTCTCGATGTCTTCTTTTATGGCGCCCTCGTGGAGTAGGCTTGCGAAGTCGCGCGCGGCCGCGGCGAGACCCTCGGGGTCGGAGCAAAGCTCAGCGTTTGGGCATCCGACGATTATTCGGCTGGGGTAGAGGTTGTCGTAGAGTGCTTTGCTCTCGCGAAGGAACTCAGGGGAGAAGAGGAGACGGATGTTTTTGCCGTACTTCTTGTAGAGCGAGGCGCTGTAGCCAACAGGGATGGTACTCTTGATGATCATTACGGCATTGGGGTTGACTTCGAGAACGAGGTCAATCACCTCCTCTACGTGCGAGGTGTCGAAATAATTCTTTACGGAGTCGTAGTTTGTCGGGGCTGCAATGACGACGAAGTCGGCGTCTTTGTAGGCTTCTTTGGCATCGAGTGTCGCCGTGAGGTTGAGTTGCTTCTCCGCGAGGTATTTCTCTATGTAATCGTCTTGGATAGGGGAGATGCGTTTGTTGATTTTGTCGACTTTCTCTTGGATGACGTCAACGGCCTTGACCTGATGATGTTGGGAAAGGAGTGTGGCGATGCTGAGACCGACGTAGCCGGTTCCGGCGACGGCGATTTTTGCGTTATTGATGCTCATTATCTTGTTGCTCAATTATTTCAAGCTGTCTTGGTACCAGTTGAAGAGTTTTTTCACGCCATCTTCGATTTCGACGCTGTGCGTCCATCCGAGGGAGTGGAGTTTGCTGACGTCGATGAGTTTGCGCATCGTTCCGTCGGGTTTTGAGGCGTCGAACTCGACGACGCCTTTGAAGCCGACCGCCTTGACGACGAGTTCGGATAGTTGGCGTATTGTGAGCTCCTTGCCGGTGCCGACGTTAATGTGGCAGTTTCGGATTTCGCCGAGGGAGGGGATTGCGCCTCCTCGGCCTTCGCTATTGTTGCGGTCGACGGTTCCGTCGGCCTTTGCGCCATAGAAGACGGAGCCGTATTTCTCGATACCGATGATGTCTTTGAAGTCGACGTTGAGGAGGACGTGTACGCTGGCGTCGGCCATATCTTCGCTCCACAAGAATTCGCGGAGTGGGGTGCCCGTGCCCCATAGAACGACTTTGTTGTTGTAGATGCCGTAGAACTCGAGGGCTTTGAGGATGCGCTCGTGGGTGTTGGAGCCGTCGACGTTGCCTTCTCCGATGAGGGATTTGAGTTTGTCGTTGGGGTTGATGGGGCGTTTGTCCATGTCGTTTCGGATGGCGTCCCAATTGCCGTCGTTGATGAGCTTGGCGAGGTATATTTTGCGCATCATCGCTGGCATGACGTGGCTGTTCTCAAGGTGGAAGTTGTCGCGTGGTCCA
>JAFPDB010000166.1 GCA_017390085.1 Bacteroidales bacterium
GGCCTGATAGAGCTGCGCGTCGTTGAGGTAGAAGTTATCAACGTTGTAGCTGTCTTCTACGGGACGGTCGAGGAAGTCATCGCACGCCGAGAGGGAGAGACCCGTCACGACCATCAGCGCGATGGCTTTTGTATATTTAAGATTACCGTATTTCATGTTGTAGGAGTGTGGATTAGAACGTTACATTCAGGCCGACAGAGTAGACGGTTGGCGAAGGGTATCTACCGTTGTCAAGACCGTAGACGTTGGTGCTCTGTGTAGAGGCGCCGATTTCGGGGTCGTAGCCGGAGTAGTCGGTGAAGGTGGCTACGTTTTGGAGGTTGACGTAGGCACGGACATTCTCAAGACCGATGCGGCTGATGAGGTCCTTCTTGAAGGTGTATCCGAGGGTGATGTTCTTGATACGGAGGTAAGAGCCGTCCTCGACGTAGCGGTCGGAAACGCGGTCATTGTCGTTCGGGTCTTGGATGGAGGCGCGAGGGATGCTGGTGTTGTTGGCGACCTTCACGTTTGTGATGTCGTCATACCACTTGGTGCCGTCGGTGTAGACCTTGTCGGGATCGATTGGTACGAGCTGAGCGCGGCCGTTGCAATCCTCGAGCTGATTGGCCCAAGCACTGTTCATGTGCGTAAGGGTTTGAGCGAGGTAGTTGTAGACCTTGTTGCCGTAGGAGCCATTGATGAAGATGGAGAGGTCGAACTCCTTGTAGGAGATGGTGTTGGTCCAGCCGAAAGTGAACTTAGGCATAGGCGAGCCGATGTTGGTCTTATCCTTCTCGTTGATTACGCCGTCGCCATTGATGTCCTTATACTTGATGTCGCCTACCCAAACAGTCTGCGAGCGGACGAAAGTCTTGCCATCGGTAGGATATTTCTCGGCTTTAGGAGAGTTTTGGATGTCGGCCAAATCTTTGTAGACGCCGTCGGTAACGTAGCCATAGAAGTTGTAGAGGCTCTCACCTACTTCGGAGCGGCTGACGACATCGGACCACTGGCCGTAGCCCTCAATTGCGGAGGAAGCCTGACCGTCGAGTGCGACGAGCTTGTTCTTGTTCCAAGAGATTTGGAACTCAGAGCGCCAATTTACGACACCATTGTCGAAAGGCATGCCGCTGACGGTGAGCTCAAGACCCTTGTTCTCGATGGTGCCGTAGTTGCCCCAAGGAGCTGCGAGAGCGGAGGAAGCGTTGCCACGAGTACCGAGATAAGAGGGGAGCTGGAGGCTCATGAGCATGTCTTTGGACTCCTTCTTGTAGAGGTCGGCAGTGATGGAGAGGCGGTCGTTGAAGAAACCGAGGTCGAGACCGAAGTTCCACTGCTCCTGGGTCTCCCACTGGATGCCGGCGTTGGGGATGTTGCTGACGCGATAGCCGGTGCCGAGAGCGGACTCCATCTTGGAGACGGATGAGCCCCACTTGTAGCCACCGATGCTGGAGTTACCCGTCTGACCCCAACCGACACGGATCTTGCCGTTGCCCAAGATATCCTCGATTCCGATGTTCTTGAAGAACTCCTCGGAGGTGAAACGCCAGGAGGCAGCAGCAGCGTGGAAGCCAGCCCAACGGTTGTCCTTGCCGAAGTTGGAGGAGGCGTCGCGGCGGTAGGTGTAGGTGAGGTTGTAGCGGTCGGAGAATGCGTAGGTGAGACGGCCGAAGACGGAGACCATTGAAGAAGAGCCGAAGCCGTAGTTGATGGTCGGGGTGCCCGTGCCGAGAGCCGGGTTGTGGACCTCGTCGCTTGGGAGGTCGGTGTTCTCGACAGCCGCGTAGTCATACTTGCTCTCCCATGCCTCGTGACCTACCATGAGGGTGTAGCGATGGATGTCGGCGATGTCGTCGCTCCAGGTGATGTAGTTCTTGGTCTGCCAGAAGGTGTTGGAGTTCTTCTGACGACGCGAGCGGTTCTTAGGGCGGTTGTAGGTGCCCATGGAGACGGTAGGCTCGTAACGCTCGGCGTCGCTGGAGCCGAGGTCGTAGCCGAGCTCGGTGTGCCATACGAGGCGATCGTTGAGGACGCCGCCGGGCTTAACCTCGGCGAAGATGTTGCCACTGAGCTTCTGACGGTTGAGGAGGATGTCGTTGTAGAGAGCCATTGCAACGGGGTTGGGGTTGGTGTAGCCCTCTTTGGAGACGCTGGAGTAGGAGCCGTCGATGTTGTAGATGGGGATGTCGGGGGTAGCGGTCAGCGCGTAGGTGATGACACCCTCAGAAGAATCGGCGAGCGTGAAACGCTCCTTGGTCTTGGAGAACATGGCCGAGAGACCGAGCTTTAGCCAGCTCTTGAGGTTGGCATCGAGGTTGGCGCGGAGGGAGATTCGGCGGAACTTGGAGCCAATGATTGTACCCTCTTGGTTCATGAAGCCGCCAGAGACGTAGTACTGGACCTTCTCGGAGCCGCCTTGCGCGGAGATCTGATGCTGGTGTTGGAAAGCGGTCTGGAAGATGGCGTCTTGCCAGTTGGTGCCCTTGCCGAGGAGTTCGGGATAGGTGTAATCCTCGTTTGCCTCGAGCTCACCCGTTGCGGCGAGGTCGTTGTAGAACTCGGCGAACTGGCGGAGGTCCATCATGTCGAGCCTCTTTGTCTGGCGGTTCCACGCGGCGAGACCCTCGTAGGTGAACTTGGCGTCGCCGGCCTTACCACGCTTTGTGGTGATGAGGACGACACCGTTAGCACCTTGGGCACCGTAGATTGCGGTTGCGGAAGCGTCCTTAAGGATCTCCATGGATACGATGTCGGAGGGGTTGATGGTGGAGAGTGGCGAAATGGTTGAGGTAGAGCCATTGCCGAGAGCGTCGCCGAGACCGTAGTCGGCGCCGGACGAGCCTTGGCTCTGGACGATGACGCCGTCGATGACGTAGAGAGGCTCAGCATTGGCGTTGATGGTGGCCTGGCCGCGCACGCGGATCGAGGAGCTTGAGCCTGGCGCGCCAGACGTCGAGACGGACGTGACACCAGCGGCACGACCTTGGAGAGACTGGTCGAGGTTGGTGATGACGGAGCCCTTGAGGGCGTCCTCGCCCACGGAGACAGAGGAGCCGGAGAGGTCGCTCTTCTTCATGGTACCGTAGCCGACGACAACGACATCGTCGAGCTCCTTGCTGTCGCTCTGGAGCTGCACGTTGATGACGCTGCGGCCATTGATTACCTCCTCGGCCGTCGAGAAGCCTATGAAGGAGAAGGTGAGCCTGGAGGCGCCGTCGGCGTTGATTGAGTACTTGCCATCAAAGTCCGTGACGGTGCCGTTCGTGGTACCTGCTACCACGACAGCCACACCTGGCAGGGGTTGGTTGGTGTCGTCGGTTACGACACCCGAAACCTTCCCGGATTGAGCCCATGCCGTCAAGTGCAGCATGAAGCTCAAGACCAAGAGAATGATTCGAGATTTACTTTTCATATACGTTTGTTACAATTGATAAACCGTTAAATCGAGGCCGTCGCCTCTTGTATTATCTTAAGCAAATTTAAGGTTGCGAACAGCGGCGCACAAGTACTATTTTATCAAGTAACGATGATTTTCACACGTCCCTTTTCACACTTATTAAGCCTTAAAGAGGCACCTTTCTCCCATTTATTCGCAAAAAGAGTTGCAAAACCCGATTTTATCGGTTAAAATTGTACAATATTTTGAGCGGATATGCGCATATCAGCATTTCCTAAAAATTACAACGTAGCTAAACACCTTTTTGACTTGCGACGCAAACAGCAATGAAAGCCACCACAGTATCTCGGGAGATAACGGCCCTAAATGAAAAGACTGACGCCATACTAATCTTCGACCGCCAGAAGCGCGATTTCAAATACCCAATCCACTTTCACCCCGAATATGAGCTCAACTACCTCTACAACGCCGAAGGAGCCGAGCGCTTCATGGGCGACAGCGTCGAACACATAGGCCAGCAGGAGCTCTGCCTCGTCGGGCCGAACCTCTACCACACGTGGAAAGCCGGCAAGTGCGACCTCGACACCAACAAGCGAGAAGTGACGGTCCAATTCGTGGCGAACCTGTTCCCCGCGGAGCTGCTGGAGAAGGATATATACAAAGGTGTTGCCGAGATGCTGAAAAACAGCGAGTGCGGACTTCTCTTCAGCCCCGAGACCGCCCGACAAGCCGAGCCCATGCTCACGGTCGTCAGCCGGACGAGGGGCTTCGAGGCATACCTCGAGTTCCTGAAGCTCCTGCGGTTTCTGGCCGAGAGCCCCAACCAGAGGGTCTTGGCCAAAAACTCATTTCAGAACGACACCACCGCCTCGACCGACAACAGGATCGAGCGTATCCACGACTACATTGTCCAGCACTACAAGGAGAAGATTACCCTTGGCGACGCCGCCGACATCCTCAACATGAGCAACGTGTCGGTCACCAGACTCATCAAGCAGCGGACGGGAAAAAGCTTTATCGACTTCCTCAACGAGATCCGCATCGGATTCGCGGCCCGCCAGATGGTCGATTCCGACATGAGCATCAGCGAGATATGCTTCTCGAGCGGCTTCAACAACATCAGCAACTTCAACCGCACTTTCCGCAAGAAGCAAGGTCTCACGCCGACCGAGTTCAGACAAAAGTATCTGGGCAAGAAGAAGGTCCTTTAGGGGGCGAGAGACCAGCCATATAACATATGTATCAACCACACCAATTCGAGACACATTGAAAACGACTAAAACCACGCCAGCCGTGCTGATCGGCATGGCAGCAATTCTCTCCACGGCATGCTCTGGCGGCTACTCGCGCCACAAGGTGAGCCTTGAGGGCGAATGGCAAACCGAGCTCGGCACGGTACGGCTCCCGGGCACGACCGACGAGGCCGCAATCGGCGACACCATAACAAACCTGGCTGAAGACACGCGCCTGAGCCGGGCCCACACCCTGACGCGCGAGCTCACCTACACGGCGGACATCATAATCCCGTCGACAATGGACAAGGACCACGTAGAGCTCTTCATAGAGCGAACGAAACCAACGACGCTTTGGGTCGACGGCGACAGCATCGGCCACCAGTCGCACATTCTGACGCCACACGTCTACGACCTTTCGCGATTCCGAGCCGGGCGCCACACCATAAAACTGAAAATCGACAACAGACTCAGCGACTCGGGTGGCGACATCCCCCAAGCCATAAGCGGCTCCCACGCCATTACCGAGGCCACGCAGACCAACTGGAACGGCGCTATTGGCGAGGTCGGCCTGCGCTCCATGCCCAAGACATTCATGCGCAGCCTCAACGTGGCAGCCACTGTCGACAGCATCGGCGAGAACGACGACCGGAAGAGAGTCGGATGGGGCAACGTGATGATTGAGGTCGAGATAGAGTCGGACAAAAACACCAAGGCAACCATCGACGCCAAATGCCTACCCTACCCCATCAGCACCACCGACGCCATCCGACAGACGGCCACGACAATGCAAATCGACCTCAAGCGGGGCAAGAACAAGGCCACGCTCAACATCCCCATGGAGGAGGTGGGACTATGGAGCGAGTTCGAGCAACCGCTCTACGTGGCCGACGTCACCCTGGACAGCCCCGACGGCGTCGACAAGAAACAGGAGCGAATAGGTTTCCGCAGCTTCACGACCGACGGGCGCCAGTTCGTCGTCAACGGACAACCCACTTTCTTGCGCGGCAAACACGACGCGTGCGTATTCCCGCTCACGGGCTACCCCCCTATGGACAAGGAGTCGTGGATCAAAATCTTCCGCACGGCCAAAGACTACGGCATCAACCACTACCGCTTCCACTCGTGGACGCCGCCCGCCGCGGCTTTCGACGCCGCCGACGAGGTGGGAATATACCTTCAGCCCGAGCTCCCCTACTGGGGCGAGCTCAAAGCCAGCAACGCGGGCGAGGCCTCGATGCGGCTCAACAACTACCTCTGGGACGAGGGTGCCAGAATCCTCCGCGAATACGGCAACCACCCCTCGTTCGTCATGATGGCGTTGGGCAACGAGCTGGGCGGCGACACCATCGTCATGAGGCAAATGGTCGACGGGTTCCGAAAAATCGACCCGCGTCGGCTCTACGCCTTCGGCTCCAACAACTTCCTGGGCTGGATGGGCGACCTCAATGGCGAAGATTTCCACGTGACGTGCCGAATGGGATGGGGCGCCACGCAATTGGAGAGCCATACGAGGGCCTCGTTCTCGCTCGCCGACGCCGACAACCTCGGAATCCTGAATTCCGAACGTCCCAACACACGAATGACTTTCGCCAAGGCCAATGGACGCTCGAGCGTCCCCATCGTGGGGCATGAGACGTGCCAATACCAGATTTACCCCGACTACGCGGAAATCAAGAAATACACAGGCGTACTTAAACCACTGAACCTCATGAACTTCCGCGCGGCGCTAAGCCCCAACGGGCTCGACTCGTTGGCTTTAGACTTCCACCGGGCGTCGGGAGCCCTGGCCATGAAGCTCTACAAGGCCGACATCGAGATGAACCTGCGGACCCCCGACTTTGGCGGATTCCAACTGCTCGACC
>JAFPDB010000167.1 GCA_017390085.1 Bacteroidales bacterium
CTCTGTTCCCTCGCCCACGACGACGGCTGCACCGTCATCATAGTCACCCACGACCCCGCGGTCGCCGAACTCCCCGAAGGATGGCAAAGCCCCACAAGGGCGCAAATGCTCGAACTAATCAACAACTGCACATGGGTCAAAGGTGAGAACCATGGATACCAAGGCTACTACGTCTACGGAATCGGAAAACTCCAGCAACACTACATCTTCATCCCATTCGCCGGATACCTCAACGCCGCCGGACAACTCTCACAAGACCAGAAAGGCTTCATGATATGGGCCGGAGAGCAAGGCGACGACACTTCTAAAGCCTACTGCATGCAACTTACAGCCGACAACGCCACTACCGGCTCCGTCGCACGAACAAACAAGATGTGGAGGCTACCAATTAGGCCAGTCTTGAAGTGAACACTTTTTTATTATATTTGTGAACCCACAACACATCACTTCACAACACAACCATGCCAAACGTCTACTGCGTCATCCTCGCCGGCGGGACTGGCTCTCGACTCTGGCCCCTCAGCCGACCCGCCATGCCTAAACAGTTCCTCGACGTAGTCGGGGTTGGACAAACAATGCTCCAGCTCACCTACCAAAGGTTCCTGCCGCTCTGCCCGCCAGAGAGGGTCATCGTCGTCACACTCCAAGACTACCTCCCCCTCGTCCGCGAGCAACTCCCCAATATCCCGCAATCCAACATCCTCGCCGAACCCTTCAAACGCAACACGGCAGCGGCAATCGCGCTCGCCACCGCATTCCTCAAACAAGTCGACCCCGACGCCACAATGGTCGTGACTCCTGCCGACCACCTCATCCTCAACAACGACGTCTTCATCAACTCCATCTCACAAGCCATCCTGCACGCCCAAGCCTCCGACACCCTCATGACCATCGGAATCAAGGCCTTCCGACCAGAGACGGCCTACGGCTACATACAAGTCGGCGACAAATCAGACCATTCCGACCCCGACTCAACAGTCCACAAAGTCAAGACCTTCACAGAGAAGCCTAACGCCGACATGGCCAACACCTTCTTCGAATGCGGTGACTTCTGCTGGAACTCCGGAGTCTTCGTCTGGCGACGAAAGGCAATCGAAGACGCCCTACGCAAATCCGCACCCACCATCCAGCAAAACTTCGACATCCTCGACACAATACCAGTCTCAAGCTGGACCCAGGCCATCCGCGACATCTACGAGCAAGTCGAGACAATCTCCATCGACTACGCCGTCCTCGAAAAAGCCGACAACGAATCCGTATGCCTCACGCAAGCAGCCTGGAGCGACGTCGGGGCCTGGAACGCCGTCTACGAGCAATGCCCAAAAGACCCACAGGCCAACGCCGTAGTCAACAACAACGCCTACCTCAAACACTCGCAAGGATGCCTCGTCCACGCACCAAAAAACGAGACTGTCGTCATCGACGGACTCCAAGACTACATCGTCATCCGCCGAGACTCCAAGACCCTCATCTGCCCAAGGGCCAAAAGCGACTCCACATGGCGCTACGCCGCCGAATTCAAAGCAGAGCTTGGCTCCTAAAATCATCCCCGCGCGCAACCACACCCCCGACCCGGCCTCTCGTCAACCACACCAACACTCCACCGACAGGCCGGGTCGCCACATACTCCCCACCATGCGAATATCCCCGCAACTAACCTCAACCAGGCCAGTCGTAATCCGCCCGCGCACATATTTCATCCACGCTTTGCCATTTATTTACAATTGCTTACCTTTGTGAAAAGGTAACACACGTCATGCCCTACCGCCGTTTGCCAAATACCGACCAGGCCAGGCTCCGCGCCCTCAAAGCCGCCTTCGAGCAGGTGGGGAAAGTCCCCCCCTCAGACCTCCTCTTCTCGCAAAAGACGGCACTCGAGACCCAATCCTTCCTCCCCCTCTTCGAGCAAGCCCTCCGCCAATGCCTCGAAAGCAAAGACAGGCAAATCGCAGCAAGCAAACAAGTCGCCGAATCCGGCAGAATCCTCAGGCTCTTCCTCTCACACTTCGTGCAAGTATTCAACATGTGCATAGCCCGAGGAGAGATTAAACCCGAAGAAAGAGAGACACTCGGCCTGCATGACTGCGGAAACGCCGTCCCAGACCTCGCCACCGACAAAGCACTCATCGAATGGGGCAACCTCATCGTCGACGGAGAGGAAAAACGAATCGCACAAGGAGGACGATGCCGAATCTACAACCCCTCCATCGCGCTCGTCAAAGTCAAACTCCAAATATTCGTCGAGAACTACAACACCCACAAAGACATACTCCAAACAGTCCAGAAATTCAAAGAAAGACTCGACGAAACACGCGAACGGGCAGACCAGATAATCCTCAAAATCTGGAACGAAGTCGAACAATCCGTCGGCACCATCGACACCGACGAAAAACGTGACCTCTGCCAATCCTACGGACTCGTCTACTTCTACCGCCCGCAAGAAAGACAGAGAGACTTCCTGCTCGGACAAATATAAACACGCCTCAACACCCAAAAACAACATATACAGACAATCATCATGGAGGAAGAACTTGAGCTCATACTTGAAGACGCCAACGAGCAAATGGGAAAAACCATCGAGCACCTCGACTATGAGCTCGGCAAAATCAGGGCCGGCAAGGCCAACCCGCACGTCCTCGACGACATAAAAGTCGACTACTTCGGCTCACCCACACCACTCAACCAAGTCGCCAACGTCTCCGTACCTGACCCCAGGACCATCGCCGTAAGGCCTTGGGAAAAGTCCATGATCGCGCACATCGAGAAAGCAATCATGGCCGCAAACCTCGGCCTCAACCCCGACAACAACGGCGAAATGATCCGAATAATGATCCCACCGCTCACCGAAGACAGACGACGAGACCTCGCCAAAATGGCCAAACGAACCGCCGAAGAAGCCAAAGTCGCCATCCGAAACATCCGGCGAGACGCCATCGAGTCCCTCAAGAAACTCAAAAAAGACGGCCTCGGAGAAGACCTCCAGAAAGACAAGGAAGCCCTTATCCAAAAGACCCACGACGCACACATCAAAAAAGTCGACGAACTCTACGCCCTCAAAGAGAAAGACATCATGACCGTCTAAGAAGCTGTTTTGAAATGATTAGATAATCTTGTTAAGCATGATACGTATAAAAGCCAGTTGGACTATCGCGACAGAAGATTCTGCAAGGAACTCATAGTCCGTGGTGAGCCTCCTGAAATTCTCAAGCCAAGAGAAGGAGCGCTCTACAACCCATCTCTTGTGTGCCGGGCGAAACTCGTTCGAGTGGTTGTCGGATCTGAGTACTACTTCGAACTCCACCC
>JAFPDB010000168.1 GCA_017390085.1 Bacteroidales bacterium
GAGCTTCAGAGTTTCGACATGAAGATGATGAAGACCAGCTTCATCGCCTCACGCGCACTGCTCAACGCCATCTACAAGCCCGGATGCCGATACGGGCGAATGGCAGACCGGTCCGACTACGAGAACCTCTCCCCACAGATGCTCCGCGACTTCCACTCCGAAGCCTACCGGCCCAACGGGGCCCACATCTTCGTCACCGGCAGGCCGTCCGACGACGACATCCGTTTCATCGCCGAGGCTTTCGGGACGACCGAATGGCAACCCGGCGACGACTGGCAAGCGCCAGAGGTTCAGTTCCAAACCGAACCCAGCCGTACGATGATAGAGTACGACGGCGAGCAAACCTCCATACTTGTCTGCCGACCGCTCTTCAACCGCTTCCACCCCGACGCGCTCCCCTTCGGGATGACAAGCGCCGTGCTGGGCGGCTACATGGGGGCGAGGCTCATGCAAAACATCCGCGAGAGGCTCGGACTCACCTACGGCATCTACGCGTCGCTCAACGTCAATAAGTTCATGGGCAACCACCTCATACAAACCGAGGTGAAAACCGGAAGCCACGAGCAGGTGGTCCGGGAGATATTCAACGACATGGAGAGGCTCGCCTCCGAACTAATCTCCGAACGCGAGATGGAGACCCTACGAGGCTTCATGATGGGCGAGCTGCTCCACAATTTCGACAGCGTACTCAACTCGTCCGACACCCTCGCCACGCTCATGCTCGACGGCGTCGGCCACGGCTACGTCGGGGAGTTCTACCGAGTGGCCCGAGACATATCGAGGGAGGAGATTCGCGACATGGCGGCAAAATGGCTCGTCCCGAGCGAGTATTCCGTCATCTGCGTCGGCAAAGGGGTCGGAGAGTAAACTCGCCCCAACCATTCTGCACCGTCTCGACCCATAAAAGGGCATACGAAACAGAATGGTACAATTTTCAGAGAAAATAGAAAACTATACGAGGTCGGGAAAACAATAGTGGTATTTTCCGACCTCATTTTTGTGGTACTTTTCGCGCTTTTATTCCCTTAGATATAAGTCAATCTTTCATCTGTAGTCTACTTTTGCCTCCGACAAACAACAACAGATGAAAAAAATCCACCAACCGCACCTCCGCGGCGGTTCTACTTATTGCAGCTGCACTAACTACGTCCTTGCGGGCCGAAGCGCAATCAAGACCGCGCCGCCCAATCATAGTCGCGGCCTCCGACACGTCAAACGCCATTGAGGCGGACACCCTGCAAGACGTGGTCGTCACCTCCGCCGGCGTCAACCGCCGACTGTCACAAAAACAGGCCGGCGCCGAGAAAATCGACATGAAGGAACTCTCGAGCCTGCCCGCCATCTTCGGCGAGCGCGACGTCATGAAGAGCATCCAGCTGCTCCCCGGCGTCAAGAGCGACGGCGACGGCTCCAGCGGCTACCAAGTACGCGGCGGCACGACGTCGCAAAACATCGTCCTGCTCGACAACGCCATAGTCTACAACTCCGGCCACCTGATGGGCCTCTTCTCGTCCTTCAACGACGACGCACTCGCCGCGGCCACCCTCTACAAGGGCAACAGCCCCGCAAGGCTCGGAGGCGGTGTCTCTTCGGTCTTCGAGATAGGCTCGCGGCAAGGCAACCTCTTCAACCACCACGTCTCGGCCGGCGTAGGGCTCCTCGCGGCGCGGCTCGCGGTCGAAGGCCCGATCCGCGAGGGCGAATCCTCCTACCTCGTCGCCGCAAGGCGCTCCTATCTCGACCTCTTCCTCAGGATGACCGACAACTACAGCGACACGAAGCTAAACTTCTACGACGTCAACGCCAAACTGGCCTGGCGGCTCGGAGAGAAAGACAACCTCTCGCTCTCCTTCATCCGCGCGTCCGACGAAATGGAGATGCTGCACGCCCTCTCGATGGAATGGTCCAACATGGCCGCCTCGCTCCGATGGTTCCACACCTTCTCGCCCTCGGTCTTCCTGACGACGTGGCTCACAGCCTCCAAATACACCTCCGACGCAGGCATGAAGATGGCCTCCGACGCCTACACCATCAACGGTTTCGTCAGGCACGCCGCCCTGAACGTCAACCTCAACTGGACACCTTCTGAGGCGCACCGCATCCAGTGCGGATGGCAGAGCCAGCTCGTGGACCTGCGCTCCGCCGAGTGGGAGGCAGCCCCAGTCAAGGAGAGGGAGCAGCGCAGCGCATGGCAAAACGACGCTTGGCTCCAAGACGACTGGACGCCCTCCGAACAGCTCCAGATAGGCTACGGATTGCGACTCAACGTCTTCACGGTCCTCGGCGGCCCCCAGTACTACCAGATTGACGACGAGGGCGAAATCGTCAAAAGATACGACACCGAGAGCGGACAGAACGTCAAGACGCGAGTCTACTTCGAGCCGCGCCTCAACGTCAACTTCAACGTCAACGACGAGCTGAGCCTCAAGGCAGCATACACCCGCACGAGCCAGAACATCCACGCCATCCGCACAAGCACCGCCACGGCCATGCCCATCGACCGCTACACCATGACCAGCAACATCGTCCGCCCGATGCTCGCCAACCAAGTCAGCCTCGGCGCGACAATAGCCACCGCGCGGCACGACTACGACCTCGCGGCCGAAGTCTACTACAAGCACATCGACAACGTCTACGACTACCGCGACGGAATGACATGGATGTCGTGGATCGAGATGGAGCGCCTCATCCTGGGCGGAAAGGGGCGATCATACGGGGCCGAAATCTGCCTCCACAAGAACGACGGCCCACTCACGGGATGGATCTCCTACACCCTCAGCTGGTCCGAGAACAAGATCAAGGGCATCAGCAACGACGACTGGTACACCGCCTCCAACGACCGCCGACACGACTTCTCGATTGTCGGCACCTACGCCCTCAACATGGCGTGGACCCTCTCCGCGACGTGGGTCTTCAACACCGGTCAGGCCCTCACAGCCCCGAGCGCCAAGTACGACAACATGGGCGACACCTTCTACTACTACGCCAAGCGTAACGGATACCGGGCCCCGGCATACCACCGCCTCGACATCTCCGCCACCCACAAGAAGCAACTCTCGGCAAAAGTGGAGAGGCAGCTCAGCTTCGGATTCTACAACATCTACAACCGCAAGAACCCGTATATGGTCATCTTCGAGAACGACGACGACAAACCCTCTGGCACAAAGGCCACAAAAGTGTCCCTTTTCGGCCTCGTACCGTCAATTTCCTACCTCGTGAAATTCTAAGTCTAAAGTTTTTTATAAATTCGAACAATGAGAGTTATCGTAAAGTTTATCATCGCTATTGTCGACATGTTTGTTCTTTTATTCATGACGACATCATGCACCGAAGAACTCGACTTCGAGTACGACAGCGTCGCCCCGATGGTCAACATAGAGGCGAGCGTGTCGGCCTCGGGGAGCCGCGTCATAGTGACGACCTCGCGCGACGTCACCGACCCCTCGCACGAGCACTACATCGACGACGCCAACATCTCGCTGCTCTGCCCCGACGGCAAGAGCGTAACCCTCTCCCCCGCCGGCAACGGCGAATACGTAGCCAACGACGTCACGGCCCTCGAAGGCGGCGTATACTCCTTCTCCGCGCAAATCGGCGAGCAGACCTTCGTGGCATTCGACACCATGGGCATCGCGCCCTCCAACATCAAGTACGACTTCGTTTGGGAAGAGATAATGGGGGCAGACTACGTCTCGCTCCGCTACGGCCTCACCGCGCCTTGCGACAGCCTCGTCTACTACATGACGCAAGTCTTCCGCAACGGCAAGCCCTACAAGTGGGAGGTCTTCAACAGCTACACCCGCGACAAGGACCTGAAAGTCAAGGGCCGCTGCATATGCTTCTGCACCGACGACATGGCGGGCAAAGAGAACTCACGCCCTCAAGACGTCATCCACGACGGCGACATCATCGAAATCTCAATCTCTGGCATCAGCAGGCGCCAATACGAATACATGGCCTCCCTCGCCAATAGCGGCTCGACGTGCGCCAACCCCAAATGGCAGTACTCCGGGGGCACCGCCCTGGGCTCTTTCTCCGCAAAGGGCGAAGTCAAACTCGGTCCCATAACGTTCAGCATCAAAGACGTGCACACTGAGTGGGACTATTAACCCCTAAAACACTATGCTCGACCTTAGATACAGATGCGGCTCGCAAGAGTCCAACGTCACCTTCGATTCTTTCATCAACCTCGACGGGCGCAACGACGCCGACACCAAGGTTGTGGAGAAGGATGGCAGCCTCTGTACGCTGACGGAGCGCAACTTCTGCGACTTCACCTACGCCC
>JAFPDB010000169.1 GCA_017390085.1 Bacteroidales bacterium
CCTGGGCCTTGATCTTGGACACGTGCGTTCTGATTTGCGGGTGCAAATATATCACTCTTTTCGGTCATTTTTCCGAAAAAGGCGAAAAAAATGAGTTCAAAAATGCGCATGGGGCTGTGATGCCGCACACGGGCTTCCGCAAACAGCCACATTTCGCAGGCATATTCATACGAAACAATGGAATTAAACGTATTTTTGCGATAAACAAATCATCATACATATTATATAACCATGGACCTCTTTAAGAAGATTGACGATACTCGCGGAGGTGCTCTCGGCAAGTATCAAGAGGTGGCGCACGGCTATTTCGCATTTCCAAAATTGGAGGGGGAGATAGGTCCCATGATGCGATTCAGGGGCAAAAAGGTGCTTAACTGGAGCATGGAAAATTATCTTGGCCTGGCGAACGACCCCGACGTCAGGCAAGCCGATACGGCGGCGACGCAGAAATGGGGCCTCGGCTACCCGATGGGGACGAGGATCATCTCCGGCCAGACGACGATGCATGAGGAGCTTGAAGACGCCGTGGCTCAGTTTATGGACACTGAGGACGCGTTTGTCGTCAACTTCGGCTATCAGGCCATGGTCTCGGCCATAGACACGCTCTGCAACAGATACGACGTAATTGTTTACGACTCGCTCGCGAACGCTTCGATAACCGACGGCATATTGCTGCACCGCGCGAAGGGCGGCAAATGTTTCGTGTACGCCCATAATGACGTTGACAACCTGCGCAAGAAGTTGTCGCTCGCCGAAAGCTACATTGCGAAGGAGTCTCACGAGGGCGGCATAATGGTCGTGACGGACGGCGTGTTTGACACGGCGGGTGACGTTGCGCCGCTCGACAAGATAGCCGCCTTGAAATCGGAACATGAGTTCTCGCTACTGGTTGACGACGCTCACGGATTTGGCGTGCTCGGGCCCAACGGCCGCGGGACGGCAGAGATGTTGGGCGTTGGCGACAAAGTGGACCTAATCTTCGGGTCGTATGCCAAAGCGATGGCCGGGATTGGCGGTTTTATTGTGGGCAAAGAGAAGATTATCAATTATTTGCGGTACAATATGCGCTCCCAAATATTCGACGAGTCGCTTCCCTTGGCCATGGTGCTTGGGCTGCATAAGAGGCTCGATATATTGCGGACGCAGCCCGAAAGGCGCACGAGACTTTGGGAGGTGACCAACGCCCTGCAGAAGGGTTTGCGCGAGGCTGGCTACGACCTCGGGCAGACGCAGAGCGCGATAACGCCTATCTACATACACCCCAAGGTCGCCGTGGACATCGAGAATAAGAATACCGACGTTTCGGAGGACGACTTGGCGATAAACGCGGCACTGAACCTCGTGATGGACATGAGAGAGAACTACGGGATATTCTGCACAATTGTGAAGTACCCGACGGTTCCGCCAGGCACGCTTATGGTTCGCTTCATGCCGACGGCCAGCCATACGATTGAGAACGTGGAGTATACGGTCCGCAGCATGGCGGAAATGAAGAAAAAGCTTGACGCCGGGGCGTATGACAATCAAACATTGCTAAAATAGGCATAGGCGTGCGACTAAGAATTGCCGCCGCTCTATTGATGACGGCGGCGTCATATACGGCCACGCAGGCTCAGGAGACTGAGGGTAAGCCACGGTATAATCACATTGTCTCGGCTGGAGTCGGGCATGGCAAGATGTTGCAGACCAACGACTTCTTGCGTGGCGACAATGCATTGGGCCGCCCGATGGAACGACAGACATCGTGCAGGTTGGCGTTCGGATGGCAGACTACAGGCTGTAAAGAATGGGAGATAGCCCACAGGCTCCCGTCGTTCGGGATAGGAGTCTCGACATTTTGGCTCGACAATAGGGACGAGATGGGGCAGCCCATATCGTTATTCGGGTATTACGACGGCGTGTTTTGGCGACATGGCGCTCATGCGTTGAGATATAACATCGAAATGGGCGTCGGCACTCACTGGAAAGAGTATGACAGGGAGAGCAATCCCAACAACATCGCCATAGGATCAGGGGTCACGGTCCACATTGGCATCGGGCTCGGATACGCCTACACGATTGCCGACAGATGGATAGTGAGCCTTGGCGCCGGGGTGAACCACTTCTCGAACGGCGCATTGAGGAAGCCCAACAAGGGACTGAATCTCTTTAGCGGTCAGATGAGAGTGGCATACTTATTGAGAGACAACAGGTTGCCACGAGAATTGCCAACGGTGGAGAAACGTAAGGGTAACGAGATTGACGTCACGTTGGGCTACGGCAGAAGGCAATATGAAGTCGACCCGTTTGATTATCCCGACGTCGATGACGAATATGACCCGCGGTCGAAATTTAACGCCATAACGCTACAAACCACGTTCTTACACTCGTATAGCACGAAAGGCAAATATGGCGGCGGGCTGTCGCTGCTCTACGACGAGTATATGGGTTCGACGGTAGACGCTGCGGAAGATGGTCGCGCCATTATTGGCCATGGACCCACCCACAAACGTTTTGCGCTGGGAGTCTTGGCGTCGCACGAATTCTGCATCGCTCGGCTCGGCATAGTAACGCAACTGGGCTATTACCTAATCCGCCCTACCGACATAGTGCCAAAGCAGCGGAAAGAGCCGCTCTTCCAACGCGCGGGACTGAAATACACATTCGCCTGCAACATTCATGCGGGCTTGAACATATACGCGCACCGCCTGTCGGTGGCCGACTTCATAGAGTGGAACGTTGGCTACAGCCTGCCTCTGAAGCGCAAAAACAGTAGTCTCTGAAAAGAGCAAGCAATAGAATGCAACTTAAAGGAAAACACATATTAGTTGGCGTGACGGGCGGCATAGCCGCCTACAAGACGCCGATGCTCGTGCGCGAGTTTGTACGTCGCGGAGCGGAAGTGAAAGTGGTCATGACCCCGATGGCCCGCCAGTTTGTCACGCCATTGACCCTCGCGACGGTCAGCAAAAACCCGATAGTAGTAGACTTTTTCGACCCCGAAAACGGGCAATGGAACAGCCACGTGAGCCTCGGCACGTGGACCGACGCCTACGTGATAGCCCCCGCGACGGCAAACACCCTCGCCAAGATGGCTAACGGAATGGCGGACAACCTGTTGCTGACGACCTACCTCTCGGCCAGATGCGTAGTGTTTGCCGCCCCGGCGATGGACCTGGACATGATGAGCCATCCCGCCACGGTCAAGAACATCGAGACGCTGCGCGAGAGGGGCGTGGAGATAATTGAAGCCGCGGAGGGGGAACTGGCGAGCGGCCTTTCGGGCAAAGGCAGGATGGCTGAGCCTCAGGACATTGCCTATGGCGTGGAATCTTACTTCGCAAGGCGTGAGGGCAGCATGAGGGGGAGACGAATCCTCGTGACGGCGGGCCCGACGTATGAAAAAATTGACCCGGTCCGCTTCATTGGCAACTACTCGAGCGGGAAGATGGGTTACGCCATTGCGGAAGAGCTCGGGAGCCGCGGCGCGAACGTGGTCCTCGTCTCCGGGCCGGTGAAGATGTCGGCCCGCAGCACGAACATCGAAGTCGTGAAGGTGGAGAGCGCAAAGCAGATGCTCGCGGCAGCCCAATCGGCCTTCGGCGAGTGCGACGCTGCCATAATGACGGCCGCGGTGGCGGACTTTGCGCCCGAAGAGGTTGCCGACCAGAAGATTAAGCGGCACGGCGACTACACGATAAAACTGGTGGCGAACCCCGACATTGCCGCCGAGCTGGGGAGAATGAAAACAGGGCGGCAAGTGATTGCGGGATTCGCCCTCGAGACGAACGACGAGATGAGGAACGCCCACGGCAAGTTGGAGAAGAAGAACATGGACTTCATCGTCCTCAACTCATTGGCCGACAAGGGCGCGGGCTTCATGACGGACACGAACAAAGTGACCATAATCGAGAAAGACGGCACGACGACCCCCTACCCCCTTAAGAGCAAGTCCGACGTGGCGATAGATATTGTCGACACATTGGAACGCACAATGTCCTCTACAAAATAGGAAACCCAATGAACAGAATAATCCGCGCAATATTGCCGCTCTTGCCCCTCTGCATGTCGAGCCAAGCCGCGGCGCAAGAGTTGCAATGCAGCATAAGCGTGTCGACGGCGTCGGTCCAAGGCACAAATAAGCAGGTCTACGACAATATGCGCACCGCGCTTCAAGACTTCATGTCTGCGCAGATTTGGACGACGGACAAATTCGAATCGCGCGAAAGGATTGAATGCAGCCTTAACTTCAACATCACGACCCAGGTGTCGAGCAACGAGTTTAAGGGTACGCTGACAGTCCAGCTGCGGCGTCCCGTATGGGGAAGCGCGTATACGACGACGATGCTCAACATGCAGGACGACGACATCCAGTTCCGCTACAATGAGGGGCAGCCATTGGTTTATAACCCAACGTCTTACGATCAGGACAACCTGGTGCCGCTGATAGCGTTCTACGTCTATTTCATGCTCGGAATCGATTACGACAGTTTCTCGCCCAACGGCGGCAGCCAGTTCTTCCGTCAGGCGGAGAACATCGTCAACCAGGCGCAAGGCTCATCGTTTGCGGGTTGGAAATCGTTTGACGGCACGAACAACCGCTATTGGCTGATAAACAACGCCATGGACGAGAACCACAAGGCGTTTCATCAGCAGCTGTATGTCTACCACAGGCAGGGGCTTGACCAGATGTCGGAGAACATGGAGACCGCCCGCCAGGCCATATATGAGAGTTTGGACAAGATAAAAGACATACGCCGCAAGGTGAACCGTAACCCGGTGTTGCTCAACTACTTCTTTACGGCCAAGAGCGACGAAATCGTCAACATATACAGCGAGGCCCCGCAAATCGAGAAGAGCCGCGTGAAAGAGGTGCTTCAGACAGCGGACCCCGCGAACATGAGCAAATACAACAAGTTGTAGAGAGATGCTAAAACAGCTCACAATACAGAATTACGCCCTCATAGAGCGTACGGAACTCGACCTTGCGGATGGGATGTCCGTCATAACGGGCGAGACAGGCGCCGGAAAATCGATAATGCTTGGGGCCTTGGGCCTGCTCTTGGGGCAGAAAGCGGACGTCCAGGTCCTGCAAGACAAAGAGAAAAAGTGCGTCGTAGAGGCGACGTTCAACGTATCGGCCTACGGCATGAGGCAGATGTTTGACGCCGCAGACATTGACTACGCGGACGAGACCGTGATCCGAAGGGAGATATTGCCCTCGGGCAAGAGCCGCTCGTTCGTCAACGAGACGCCGGCCAACGTGTCTTTCCTCAAAGAGATTGGCGCGAAGCTCATCGACATACACTCGCAGCATCAGAATATGCTGCTGAGCCAGACATCGTTTCA
>JAFPDB010000170.1 GCA_017390085.1 Bacteroidales bacterium
AAATCGAGGGTCGTCGCGCTCAATGGCCTCGGAAACGTCTACCTGACCCTCGACAATTACACCCTCGCCGAAGATTTCTTCCGAAAGGCCATGAAGGGCGAGCAAAACCTGGGCTCCGAACTCGGGATGGCCATCAACTACGCCAATCTCGCCAGCATATTCGAGAAAAAAGGCCAACTCGACTCCGCGCTCATCTACATCCGGCACTCTATGGAACTCAACCAGAAGATTGGGTCCAACATCGGCATCGCCCTCTGCCACACCTACCTCGGCAAACTCTCCGAAACAAAAGGCGACATCAGCGAGGCAATCCGCGAATACGAGACAGCCTACCATCTCCTCCTCGGGTCGCAAGACGAGTGGCACGCCCTTGTGCCGTGCCTCGCCATGGCGCGCATCAACAACCAGACCGGGGCCTACGGCAAGGCCCTCAAGCATCTCGACGAGGCGCGCCAAGTGGCCACGCGCATCGGCTCAATCGAGCACCTGGCCGACATCTACAAGCTCTACTACTCCGTCTACGACAAAGTGGGCGACACCCGCCGAGCTCTCGACTCTTTCCGCCAAGCCGAACTATTCGCCGACAGCGTAGTCAGCACCAAAACCATCAACGACGTCCAAAACGTCCGACTCAACATCGCCAACGCCCGCCAACAAAGGCTTCTCGACGCCGCCGAAAAGGACGCCATCGCCCAAAGGCAGCAGAAACTGATAGGAATCGCCATCCTCACCTCGCTTCTCGTCATCGTCTGCGCAGCGCTCGCCGTCTCGCTCTTCTTCCTCCGCGCAAGGAAAAGAGAACAGCGGATGGCGGCCGAATACCAAAGCACGAAAGACAGATTCTTCACCAACATCACCCACGAGTTCCGAACCCCGCTCACCGTCGTCATGGCGGCCGCAGACGACATCATCAAACGCTCCGAACCCGACTCCCCAAACGCCGACGACGCCAAGGTCATCAACACACAGTCGGCAAGCCTGCTCAACCTCATAAACCAGATTCTCGACATAGCCAAACTCAGAGTCGGCGCGCACTCCCTCTCCCCAAAATGGAGCAGGGGCGACGTGGCGGGCTTCATGGCCAACGTGGCGAAAAGCTACGTCAATATGGCCGCAAGCCATGGCGTCACGCTCTCCATCGCCGAGTGCCACATGCCCGACGCCGACGTGGTCCCCGACTTCGCCGAGAAAATATGCCGCAACCTCGTCTCCAACGCCATCAAGTTCACGCCCGAGGGCGGTTCGGTGAGCCTTTCCTACTCGCTCGACTCCGGCACCATCGTCATGTCCGTAGCCGACACGGGACGCGGCATGACCCTCGAGCAGCAACTCCACGCCTTCGAGCCTTTCTATCAAGGGCAAGACGAGTCGGCCGCCATCGGCACGGGAGTCGGCCTCTCCATCGTCAAGTCCGCGGCCGAAGAGATGGGCTGGAACGTCAACATCGAAAGCCAGAAAGGCCACGGCTGCACTTTCCGAGTCGCCATCCCCACCACACCCCGACATCATGTCACGTCCAATCTACGCTTAGCCGAGCCCGAGCCTCAGCACGTCGCCACGCCCGAGACATTGCATCTCCAAGACGACCCCGAGACCGACGAGCTGCGCTCCACCATCCTCGTCATCGAGGACAACGCCGACGTGGCATATTTCATCGGCCGCCAACTCCGCGACAACCACAGAGTCGTCTTTGCCAAAGACGGCGACGAGGGCTGGGCTAAGGCGCAAGACGTCGTTCCGGACCTCATTGTGTCCGATGTCATGATGCCGGGCATCAACGGCGTGGAGCTTTGCCGACTTGTCCGCGCCACCCCGCCCACCGCACACATCCCCCTCATCATGGTCACGGCCAAATCGGAACACGAAGACAGGCTCGAGGGACTGGAGGCCGGGGCCGACGCCTACATCGAGAAGCCATTCCACGCCGACGAACTCTCGCTCCTCGTCAATAAGCTCCTCGAGAGCAGGGCGCGACTGCGTTCCATATATTCCCAAATCGTCGAGACCCCCGATAAGAAGCCGACGCCACGACCCGCAAAGCCCGAAACTCCCGTTACCGACCAACCGCAAGAGCCAAAGCAGACGGCCGTCTCGCCCGCCGACGCGCGCTTCATAGCCAAAGTGGGCGACGTCGTCCGCTCAATGATGGCAAACGGCGAGGTCGACCTCGCCGCCGTCGCCGACTCGCTTTGCGTCACGCGCCATCAGCTCAACCGCAAAGTCAACGCCCTTTGCGGAATGAGCACATCAAACCTCGTCAAGCAAATACGCATAGCAAAGGCTAAAGAGCTCCTCGCCACGACCGAAACCCCTATCGCCGACATCGCCGCGGAATGCGGCATCGACAGCGTCGCATACTTCAGCGCGCTTTTCAAAAAAGAAGTGGGCTCCACGCCCTCCAAATTCCGGGCAGACAACCACTAAGGGCTTCACATAGCGGAGCTCCTAAGCTCCATAAACACCGCAAACCCCGATATTTGTACCAATCGCAATATTCATTGTACGTATTGCGATACCCCACGCACCGTCACCTACATATATTTGCATTGTGATTAAAAGTGAGGGCAACCTCCTCGGGCTGTACCACATACCTTAATCAAGCTGACAAATAACGACTACCCTGAATCAACAGTAAAAAATCTACCTATGCAAAATTCCCTTTCTTCTGAAAACAAGCGGTACATCATGTACCTCAGTCTGGCGACAAAACTGGCCGTAGCGTCAGTTCTACTGTATTTCTCCGTAATCGTAGCTTTCTAAACCCAAGCCCCTAATCATAACGAGAGAAACAGATTTTTAGTGTTGCATTTATCCGTCCTCAAGATGTGAATCTTGGGGATTTTCTTTTTTCTCCCTTGTACCTTTTACTATACATCTGTACGTTCCGCTATATATCATTCGCACGCCCAGTTCCTAAAAAATAGCCACCGCCCACTCACCCTCTCGCCACTCCCTCTTGCGCACCCGTATCCCAAACCACATCTTCATTACCTCGCTCCATAACGCCCAAACGTCATTGTAGTAATTTTATACGCCAGACGACTACCACCCCAAAAAAGCACAACTCCACTCCTCAACCACACGAACCGTCTTTTCGA